>JAEFBC010000169.1 GCA_016292155.1 Saccharofermentans sp.
AAGGTAAGCGCGTAATAGTCGATATAGTAGGCTGATTCTTTTGGATAAACTCATCATTATAGGAAAGATAACCGGCGCGCACGGCGTCCGTGGGGAACTTAAAGTGTTCCCGCTTACGGACGACCCGCGCCGTTTCCTTAAACTTAAGGAATGCTTTACCTGCGGGCAGAATTTTGAGAAGCCCGAAGCTTCATCATGCGTATCCGCAAGGCTCGACAGGGGAAACGTTCTTTTAAAACTCGATGGTGTCCTTGACAGAGACAAGGCAGAACTCTTAAGAGGCAGATTTATTGCCGTTGAGAGGGATCATGCCGTAAAGCTCAAGAAGGACAACTATTTCATCACTGACCTTAAAGGTCTTAATGTAATAGACGATGAGAGGGGAGATCTGGGAAAAGTTATCGACTGTTTTGCGACAGGTCCCCAGTTCACTCTCGAAATAAAAAGGGAGAATAAGAAGAAAAATCTTATGCTCCCGTTTGTTAAAGTATATTGTTATGAAGTCGATATAGAGGCCGGCTATATCAAATGCAGATTGCCGGAAGGCCTCTACGAGTTATACGACTGATATCTTATTCAATAAATGATCTTAAGTAATCGTGCATCTCATCGAAGTTCTTTGCTTCTGATGTCATTGCACCGACCTTATTCTTAAACACATCACCGCATACAAAAGCATACTGGAGCAGTCTGTCCATTGAGTTGACAGTCTTTTCGAGCGCTTCATCGTATTCTTTCTCGGTGACATTGTTGTCATTGATCTTGTGCGTGTGAGTCATATCAGTAGTGGTGTCGACAACGGACACAATATCAACGATAGATGTCTCGACTTCAAGTTCCTTGCCGTTGTAAGCGTAAACGATGCAGGAACAGTATTCCCTGTTGTCTCTGGGGCAGTCGATCACGAGGAGCTTGCCTTCGTTTGTAATGCCAATAACTACACCTCTTGCACCTGAACCCTGGCAGTTAAGTCCCTCAACAGTAAGAAGGATCAGGGTTTCCTTTGTAGCTGTGTCGTAACTGAATACCAGAAGCTTTGAAGTCATCTGGTCATCACCTGCCAGAACGAGGAGTTCATCTGCTCCGTCACCAGTAACATCTGCGAGCGCGCATGTCAGGTTGTCCTTGGGGAAGAGCCAGTTAGAATCATCGTGGCCTGTATTCATCCAGGTTACCTTGGTTACTGCAATCTCCGCAGATTCAAGAGCTACGAGCAGAGCGTTGTAGACTTCAGGTTTTGCTTCCGGCGGAACAGCAGGCTTCTGTTCTGTGCTTGAAGGTGTCTCACTCGACTGGGAACCTGTAGTTGCAGCGCTGCCTGAGGTCTGGTTATCTAACCTGTATACAGGTTGTTTGCAGGCTGTAAGTGAGAAGATCATTGCGGAAGATAATGCTGCTGCAATAATCTTATATGTTGTCTTTTTCATTATTATTTTCCTTTCATAACCATTTATTGGCTTATCATGGTTGATTGTAGTTTCCATATATAACCAAACTGCATCAGAATTCAGGCAAAAAGAGGGCAAAGAGGTTACATAAGTCTTACTTAAGGTGCATTTGCACAGTTCGAAAAGCCTTTTTGTTTATGGTATTATTCTTTTTGGAAAAAACCACATTTCCGTGGTGTTTTAAGGGGAGGGTTTTATTATGGGAAGAGGCGGCGGAGGCGGTGGCTCACACAGCAGCTCACATCATTCGAGCAGTCATACACATCATGCAAGCAGCTCGCATTCACATTCCTACAGTTCATCATCATCACATTCTTCACGCAGTTCGCGCTATTCGGGCGGATCTTCCGGCGGTTCAGGCGGCGGATGCTTTTCAACGATCGTCACGCTTATTATCATTGCCATAATCGGCGGCAGTGTCTATTACGGTATTGACGGCGAATTACCTCAGCCTGTTCAGTATTTTCTTATTGAGCGTTCGACTATCGACAGAGAAGTTCTGCCTTCATCCAAGTGCACGCCCATTGATGTCTGGTATCAGGATGACTGGGGCGACTGGATCGATGAAGAAGGCGAGGAAGAAGCCCTGATCGACGGCATGAAGGCTTTCTATGAGAGCACAGGCATTCAGCCTTATCTCTGGATCACAGGCGAAGACGGAGGCCAATATAAGTCTCCTGAAAGCGTTGAAGAGCTCGCAGAAGCAAAATACAAGGAGATGTTCGGCATCGATGAAGGTCACATGATCGTTATCTTCCGCGAGTATCCGAACAACTCATCCGAATATATCTGCACAGTAACTCCCGGTTATGATGCCGAGACCCAGGTAATGGATGAACAGGCAAGAGAGATCCTGCTCGGCTTCATCGATTACTACTATACTGACACGGAACTTAATGAAGGATATTTCTTCAAGTATTCCTTTAAGAATGCCGGCGAAAGGATCATGCAGAAGCAGCTCTCATTCCGTCAGATGGGCATTATCGCTGTTGTAGCGGTTATCCTTGTGATCGGTCTTGTTATCGTTGCAAATATTGTAAAGAAGCGTAAGATCGCCGTTGCAAAGCAGAAGACTTTACAGGCTCAGGAACAGGCAAAACAGGCTAAGGCTGTCGCACTGCAGAAGAAGACCGACTTCGACCGCAAGCAGTATGAGGATAATCTTGAGACACAGTATGTTGCCGTCAACTGTCCTAACTGCGGTGCAAGCAACATCAAGATCCGCAAGACGACTGTAGGCTATTGTGACTACTGCGGTACTGCGATCAAGGTCGATAAGAACGGCAATGTCGCAATAACGAGCGGAGATCAGACCTGAACATGAATTTTTATGTGGCGACATTATTTCCGGAACAGGTAAACTCGTATCTTAATACGAGCATAACCGGAAGAGGCATTGCCAAAGGCGCGATCTCACTGGAATGCATCCAGATGAGAGATTATGCGCCCAATTCCTACGGCCGCGTCGATGACACTATCTACGGCGGCGGTACCGGCATGATGATCCGTCCGGAACCTGTTTTCGGAGCCTTCGAGAAGGCCGTCGAACTCTGCGGAGGCAAGAAGCCCCACACGGTTTATATGTCGCCCAAGGGCCAGGTATTTAACCAGGCCAAGGCACACGAACTTGCTTCATATGAGAACCTTCTGATCATCTGCGGTCACTACGAAGGAATCGATGCACGCGTAATTGATGAGATCTGCGACGAAGAGATCTCAATAGGAGATTATGTCTTAACAGGCGGTGAGACGGCAGCTATCGTCGTTATCGACGCTGTATCAAGGCTTGTCCCCGGCGTCCTTCCGAACGAGGAAGCATATACCAATGAGTCACATACTGACGGAATGCTCGAAGCGCCCCAGTATACGAAGCCTCCGGTATGGCATGACAGGGAGGTGCCGGAAGTCCTTAAAAACGGCAATGATGCAGCAATAGCGGACTATAACCGCATAGCCGCTCTGGTCGATACATGGCACAACAGGCCTGACATGCTTGATAAATTGGACATTTCTGAAAGTGATTGGGCGAAAATGCTTGCCTTTGAAAGAGGCATGTGCTAAAATTCTCCAGTTATCAGGGTGGTCCTCTGCCACTATCCAGGCAAGAACATCTGCAGGAAAGTGAGGAAATGAACAATATGGATTTAGTAAAAGTCATCGAGAGCGAGA
>JAEFBC010000170.1 GCA_016292155.1 Saccharofermentans sp.
CAGCATTTTCAGAAATAAGGCAAATGAAAGATAATTGACTATCTGATTTTCACTTGATAATATCTTGTCATGAATAATCCTGACAGAAGAAAACAGATTTTGGACATTCTTGAAGCTGAGGGCGAGATCAATACGACCGTTCTCTCTACAAGACTCGGCGTCACGGGCGCCACGATCAGAACTGACATCAGAGCTCTTGAGAGAGAGGGCGCTATCGTCAGATTCCACGGCGGAATCAAGCTTCCTCACAAGATGTCATCTTACAGCGGCGAGAACTATATGGTCAGGGCCGTTACCCACGTTGATCTTAAAAATGCGATAGGACAGAAGGCTGCGAGCCTTGTTGCAAATGGCAATACCATTTTCATGGATGCGAGCTCGACGACCTTTCATATGATTCCTTACCTCAAGAAGGCAAAGGATGTTACCGTAATAACCAACGGAATCCATACGGCCATGGAGCTTCAGAGGAATTCCAACTTCAAGTCGATCATCATTCTGGGCGGTATGTTAAGACCCCATTCAGGTGCTATAGAGGGCCTTTCATCCAAGGAAATGATAGGCAGGCTTTCGGCTGAGTTTTACTTCGTATCCGGAAACGGCTTTTCAGCTGATGCCGGACTTTCAGGTGATAATTTTTTCGAGCTCGAACTCAAAAGACTTTGTGCCGACAGGGCAAAGAAGATAGTAGCTCTGATCGATTCCACAAAGCTCGGCGCGGATTCAGCTTCCTCGTTCATTCCTGCGGACAGGATCGATTATCTCGTAACCGACTCAGGAGCTTCGCCCGAGAGCGTTGCGCTTTGCCGTGCCAAGGGTATCGAAGTCCTTATAGCTGACGTCTGATTGCCCCTTTTGCCCCTCAATTTCAAATTTCTTTTTATCTTATTTTTAATGTATAATATTCAGTTGAAGGAAATTTCTCTTTGCTGAGGTGTACATAAATGCAGATCAATCCGATAATTTTGCCCAGCTGGCTTAACAGCAAGTGCGTTTTCCAGCAGGGCGTAGAGCATAAGATTGAAGGAATCGCCGCTCCGAGCGCTACTGTTACGCTCGAGATCGTCAAGGACCCTACTGACGGCAGAAAGGTCAGTAAGCTCGATACCGACTACGGTGTCATCTTAAGCCGCGAGGCCACGACCAATTCCAAGGGAAGATTCAGTTTTACCATTCCGCCGTATAAGGCTTCATCAGACGCTTATACGTTTACTTTCAAGTGCCTTACGGACCAGACCACACTTACGGATATGCGATGCGGTGACGTCTGGGTATTCTTAGGATCAGATTTCCTCTCGATCCCCATGAAGGAAGCCAATGCGACAAAGGCTCCTTTGAAGAGAAAGGTCATGAACTATTTAAGATTCTTCAAGCCTGAGAGATCCGGTCTCGAGAAGGGCGAGGAGATCTATAAGTACGAGGAGAAGACCCACTACAAGGAAGCAGAGTGGATCAAGGTCACTGATACTGCAAAGCTTGCAGATATCTCATCTTCCGCATTCGCATTTGCTTACCGTCTGAGTGACCAGATCTCATATCCTGTAGGCATTGTCGATCTCTCATACAACGATTCCACTATCCTTAACTGGATCGCACCTTTTGCCATGGACAGGGTAGAGGCACTCAAGGACATTGTTAAGTCCATGGGACTTTATCTTGACGAGGAGAAATACCAGAACCTCTTAAGGATCGACGAGAAGAAGAAAAAGGCTTCAGAGCTCAAGGAAGAGTACAAGGAGACTATTGAATCAGGCGATATCGATATCTCCATGCAGGATGAGATCAAGAGACTTGAAGGCCAGGATCCTGATGACATCAAGCCTCTCGATATCGACTTCCCGACAACGGATGACAGCTCGCTCAATACGGCTAAGGGCCACAAGGAGAATATCTCTTTCACATCCGCAAGCCAGCTTGATTTCGGCATGGTCCCCGAGAAGAAGGACGACGATAAGCTGAGCAGGGCAGACGAGAGGAAGTTCATCAAGCTCAAGTACAGAATGTCCATCCTCTACAGGACAAAGCTCGTTCCTCTGAAGAACCTTGCAGTAAGAGGTTTCTGCTTCTCACCTGATAAGGGCGAGCTCCTTTTCGAGAGATACGATCTCTTCCTCATGGGACTTCTTACGACACTTGCGGAAGTCTTCGAACCGAAGGAAGTATTTGACGATACTGTAATGCCTTCAATCCTCTTTGTAACGATGCATCCTAATGATGTCGATTTTGATAATCCGTACAGCGTTCTTGAATTCAACGAGAATTTCACAGCATTTACAAAGATGCTCAGCATGCCTTCCGGCATCGTAAGCATGCACGATATGCTCCTTCCGGATAAGACTATAAGCTTCATCCTCGGCATGCGTCTTGCGACTATCGCTCTCGGAACACACTTCTCACCAAAGATGAGCAAGTCTTCACCTGAGCCCAACGATATCGAGATCGCTGGCAACAAGAGGATCATAAAGTTCAGCAATCTCAATTCCGGACTTAATGCCCAGGATGCCACAGGCGAGATCACCGGATTTGCAGTTGCTGGCGCTGACCGTATCTTCTATCCCGCGCACGCAAAGAGCCTTTACGGCATGTGCGTCATGGTATGGAGAGACGATATCGAAGAGCCGCAGTCTATCACTTACGGCTTCACACCTTTCCCGCACGATGCGAAATTAAAGAACGGCGAAGATCTCCCAATCCTGCCTTTCAGATTCGACAGGGATCCTGCTTATTTTGCACCTGACCTGAGCTTTACACACTGCGACAGCCTTGAGTTCGTAGGCAAGAGAACACCCGATTCAGAGTTCGAGAATCTTGAGATCTACAGAACATTCAAGGGTAAGGGAATCATCTCACAGGATAATATCCACAAGCTTACCGGCAGCGCTTCTTTGAGGATCCGTTACGAGACAGACAAGTCTCTTTACGGCTTTGAACCCTGCCTCGAGTATGCTTCGCTTTTCTCACCAATCGAGATATACGGAAGATCAAGGATCCAGCTCTCGATCTTCAATCCTGACCAGAAGAAGAAAAAGCTGATCGTGGAAGATTTCGGCGAGGCCGAGATCCGTCAGCAGCTTACATGGCAGACGATAACGCTGGATTATTCAGAGAACGGACCTATCAGACTCAACAGTCTGAGGATCTATATTGAAGACAAAGACAGAAACGGCGAGATCTATATCGACGCGATCAATTTTATTTAGAAACGAGGATCTTTAAATGGCCAACAAGCTTCTTTCTGCAATCGAGGATGACGTCTTCTTATCTGAGGGCTCTGTACCGATAGTAATCGAAGGCTTAGAGCACTCCTACGACACAAAGGATTCCTTGCCCGATGAGAGTGTGCATAATTCTCATGAGCTCCTCCTGTTAAGAGAGGGCAAGATCGAACTGTTCCTGGGCGGTGAGACACTTACCCTTACCAAGGGCTCTGTCGTTGTCATCAGACCTCTTGTAAGACACAGACTCACGATCAAGAGCGGCAAGGCTGATATGCTTAATCTCTATTTCGGTTTCGTTCACGGTTCTTCCGATCTCGAGCAGACCAGAGAGACGCTCAAGACCAATAAAGCGGCTCTTAAGCAGACTAACAATGCAGGCCCGAGCGTATCTATCCCGGGCTCCCTTGCAAAGATCTCTTTGGAGAGCTTTTTGAAGTTTGCAGATCTCGGTATTACCGAAGACAACGACATGACAAGACTTCCTTTCTTCGTTATCAAAGGCAGCGAAAAGAAGGAGATCAACGATCTAGCCGAGCGTATCGTTATCGAAGATACAGAGAACCGTTATGCCAAAGACCTCATGGTCCACACGCTTACTGTTGAGCTCATGATCATCCTTTCGAGAGCTTTAAGAAGCGAGTGGGAAGAGAATCTCAGAGTTAAGAACGGCAAGGCAAAAGAGCTCGTCTCTATTGCCAAGCAGTATATGGACGAGAATTTCGACCAGGGCATCACGGTATCTGATGCTGCTGCTTACGTATTCTTAAGCCAGGGATACTTCACTAGAGCATTCAGGGATGATACAGGAATAAGCCCGATGAACTACCTCATGAAGAAGAGGATCGAGAAGGCGTGCAAGCTCCTCCAGAACAATGAGATCAAGGTCTCTGCGATATCCCTGCAGTCCGGATTCTCTTCACCCCAGAGATTCAATGTCGCATTCAGAAAACAGATGGGCATGACGCCTATGGAATATCGCAAAAAGTATTTGTAAGAAGGTGAACTAAATGTACGATTACGCTAATGACAATTCGATCCCCGAGGAGAGCCGTAAGAATATGGATCTTCCCAAGATCGAGAATGCCGTAAGGGATATCCTCGAAGCGATCGGTGAAGACCCCAACAGGGAAGGTCTCTTGGAGACTCCCCAGAGAGTTGCCAGAATGTATGCTGAAGTCTTCGCAGGGCTTCACAGGGATATCAACAAGGACATCAAGGTCTTCCACGGTGAGGGCAATGACGAGATGATCCTCATAGGCGATATCCCGTTCTATTCAATGTGTGAGCATCACCTTCTTCCTTTCCACGGAAAGGCACATGTGGTTTATATTCCCAAAGACGGCAAGATCTTCGGCCTTTCAAAGGTCGCAAGGATCGTGGATACGCTTTCAAGAAAGCCTCAACTTCAGGAGAAGCTCACATCCGAGATCGCTGATGCGATCGAGCAGGCAGTTGACGCGAGATCAGTCTGCGTCGTTCTTGAAGCAGAGCACCTCTGCATGACTATGAGGGGCATAAGAAAGCCCGGTTCAAAGACAGTCACATCCGCTATGAGAGGCGGCTGCAGGACTGACCTCAGAACAAGAAACGAAGCCCTGGCGCTCATCAACAGACAGCGTTCGGGCATCTAAGAGAGAATCAAGATGAATTCAACAGACGGAAGATATACAGGAATCTACAGGTGTGGCAACAGATCTCTTGAGATCGGAAAGAAGACGCTCATCATGGGCATCTTAAATCTCACACCTGATTCTTTTTCTGATGGCGGAAGATATACCGATGTCGATGCTGCCGTTGACCAGTGCGCGAAGATGGTCAAAGAAGGCGCTGACTGCATCGATCTGGGCGCTGAAGCAACAGGTCCCAATTCTGTCCCTATCTCTTCTAAAGAAGAATTAGAGCGCCTTATTCCTTCGCTTCAGGCAATAAGAAGCAGATTCGATATCCCGCTTTCTGTTGATACTTTTAAGTCAGAGACTGCCAGGGAAGCTATCACGGCAGGCGCTGACATAATAAACGACATTACGGGTTTCCTGGGCGACCCTGAGATGGCAGGGCTCGTTGCAGAAAACGGCGCTGGCTGCATCCTTATGTTTAACAAGAGGACCAACGGTGAGAATAAGATCGCCTTTGAGCCCATAAGCAGACGCGCCGTAAGAGAACTTACCGGGAGCGTTGATATAGCTTTGAAAGCAGGCATTCCTGCTGAATGCATCATGACCGATCCCGGAATAGGATTCGGAACCACAAGAGCAGAGGATGCAGAGCTTACAGCATCGACTCTCTCGATGGGCCTTCTGGGCAAATACCCGGTCCTTTATGCAGCTTCAAGAAAGCGTTATGCGAGAGTCTTCGCAGGCGGTGATGCTGCCACGGAAGCACAGCTCGACTACGCTACTGCAGGACTTTCCATGACCGCCGCATCTCTGGGCGCTGCTATGGTTAGGGTTCATAACGTCGCGGCATCAAGGCAGATGCTCGACATCTTTGACAACACGTTCTACGCATTCGCAAACTTCTAAGTTCGAGAGGATAAGGGAATTGGATAAGATCACGTTAGCGAAAATGGATTTTGAAGGACATACAGGCTGCTTCGACTTCGAGAAGAAGGACGGCCAGAAGTTTGTTGTTTCTCTTGATCTGTTCATAGACAGGATAAAGGGCTGCTTCACTGACGAACTTACTGATACTGTCGATTATTCGAAGATCTATGAGATCACAAAAGAGATCGTTACATCCGATTCCGGCAACCTGATAGAGCGCCTCGCCCAGAAGATCGCTGACGGCGTTCTTAATGCAGATGACCGCATCGAAAAGGTGATCGTCACGGTATCCAAGCCAGAAGCGCCTGTAAAGGGCATTTTCGAGACCATGGAAGTTACTATCGAGAGGAATAAGAAGGAATTCGTGATCCTCTCTTTGGGAAGCAACTTAGGCGACAGGGAAGCCAATATCAATGCGGCAGAAGAAGCCCTGAAGGCATTGCCCGGCGTTGAAGGCTTCAAGACGGCTTCTATCTATGAGACAGAGCCTGTAGGTCTTGAGGAACAGCCTTATTTCCTTAATACCTGCGTGGGATTTTATACAGATATAGAGCCTTTCGAGCTGCTCGACAAGATCCATGTGATCGAGAACAACCTTTTAAGGACCAGAGAGATACACTGGGGTCCCCGTACGATCGATATAGATATCATTTTCTACGGAGACAAAGTGATAATGAAGCCTGAGCTCACGATCCCTCACCCGAGGTGGAATCTCAGGTCATTTGTCACGGTCCCTCTTAGGGAACTTAAGGATGTGGGACTAGATCACCCTGACGATAAAGAAGTGTCCCTTTATCGGAAGCGCGGATAATTGAGTTATCAGGTATCAAAGTTTATAATTAGGCACGTCATTTACGAAAGATGGAGGAATTTATGTCAGAAAACAATTCGGGCGCATTTGTAC
>JAEFBC010000171.1 GCA_016292155.1 Saccharofermentans sp.
CTGTTCAAAAGCTTTATCTGAGCCTGCGAGAATCCCATGAGCTTAGCCTCAAGGCCCTGCTCGAAAAACTCATATTTCTCGACTATCTGGTCACATATGGCTATCGCTCTGGAAGAAGTAAGGCCGCTCACTTCTGAAGCTGCAAGCTCAGGCGTCTCGGTAAGGATCTTAAGGATATCTTTGCCGAATCTCTCTGCTAAAGCCTCTGCCGTGGTCTTGCCGAGCCCGCTGATGTTATCTGCAAGAAAAGATGCAATAAGAAGTGTATCACCGGCATCCTCATCCACCTTGATCTTCTTCAATGTGACCTGGGGTCTGTTGTTCCACTCAGTTACTTTTCCGGAGATTATGTAAGAACCGCCTTCGACTATATCGACCTTAGATTTGCCTGCCACGGTAAATCTGCCGTCGCAAAGGAAAGAGACAAAGTTGTTGGCCTTGCGCGGACAGAACACCTTGATGCAAGTAACCTTTGCATCTTCTATCTCACTGCCGATATCTGCGACCGTCAAAGTGAGCTTCTTATCGTCCTTTGAGTCTTTAGTCATGGCCTGGCTCTTTCTAAGTAGACTTTTCAAAATGCTAACAATAAACGAGGGGTAAAACAATAAGCCCGGCCAAAGTTGAGACTTTGACCGGGCATTTGAGACTGATTATGTCCTCTTATCAGATTCCTGCGAGCTTTTTGATCTCTTCAGCCTTGTCAGTCTTCTCCCAGGGAAGTTCGACATCTGTTCTTCCGAAGTGGCCATAGCTTGCTGTCTTGGCATAGATAGGTCTTCTTAAATCAAGATCCCTGATGATAGCAGCAGGTCTAAGATCGAATACCTTGTTTACGATCTCAGTGATCTTCTCATCGTCGATCTTGCCTGTTCCGAAAGTATCCACCATTACGGATACGGGCTTAGCAACACCGATTGCGTAAGCAACCTGTACTTCGCATTCAGCTGCAAGGCCGGAAGCTACGATGTTCTTTGCGATATAACGCATCATGTAGCATGCGGAACGGTCTACCTTCGTCGGGTCCTTACCGGAGAAGCATCCGCCGCCGTGACGGGCGAAGCCGCCGTATGTATCAACGATGATCTTTCTTCCTGTAAGGCCGGAGTCACCCTGAGGTCCGCCTACAACGAATCTGCCTGTAGGGTTGATATAGATCTTTGTATTCTCATCGATAAGATCTGCAGGGATAACAGCCTTGATGACATTCTCCTTGATGTATTCCTCAAGGTATTCAAGTGTTACATCTGCACTGTGCTGTGTGGAGATAACGATAGCGTCGATCCTCTTAACCTTGTCGTTCTCATACTCGACTGTAACCTGTGACTTGCCGTCAGGTCTTAAGAAATCAGCACCGTTCTTACGTACTTCAGTAAGACGGATAGTGAGCTTGTGTGCAAGAGCGATCGGCATAGGCATAAGCTCAGGTGTATCGTCGTTTGCATAGCCGAACATCATGCCCTGGTCGCCTGCACCTGTGTCTAATTCCTTCTCGCCGCCGTGACGAGCTTCATAAGACTCGTTAACGCCCATAGCGATGTCGGGAGACTGCTCGTCGATAGATGTAAGAACAGCACATGAGTGGCTGTCAAAACCCATCTCGCTTGAGTTATAGCCGATCTCCCTGATCTTGTTTCTTACGATCGAAGGAATATCTACGTAAGCAGATGTTGTAATCTCGCCCATAACGAGCACCATGCCAGTCGTTGTGCATGTCTCGCATGCTACACGCGCTGTCGGATCCTGCTCTAAGATAGCGTCGAGAACGCTGTCTGAGATCTGGTCGCAGATCTTGTCGGGATGTCCCTCAGTAACTGATTCAGAAGTGAACAGCCAGTTTCCTTTTTTATTTCTCATTTTCTTTCCTTTCTACCATTGCCATGGCAATGAAAAAAACCTCCTCCCGAAAGGAGAAGGCCAATGCTTAATGTATCGATCCTCATCTTTCAGGTTACCCTGCCGGAATTGGCACCGCTGCTTTCCGCGGTTGCCGGGCTCATAACGGGCCGGTCCCTAGAGCCACTCTTGATAAGCAAGAATTTAAATTGTATCGACAAGATTGTACTTATACCGTAACGCTTTGTCAATCGGTAATATTCCTATTGCATTAATGGGTGAAAAAACTTTTCGGAAATGTTCTCGAAAACGCAATTTGTTAATAATATTAATTAATTTATTACCCTCCCCAAAACGCCGTTTTCAGCTCTTTCCTTTGTCGGTTTTTGTCGGGTTTTGTCGCTTTAACCAGGGCGTTTATGGCCTTACAATCCAAATCAGGAACAAGTGTTAAGGAGGAACGGTAAATGGCATTTACGATAAAGATCTACGAGAAGAATGAATACATATCAGGACTTCTTAAAAAGAGACTTACCGGCTTTTTCCCTGATGCCTATATCGTCAATCCTTACTTTGATGATATGGATCAGGTAAACAGATTCAGCGATTACGAAAGAGTCTTATACGATCCCAAAGATATATCAAAAGAAGAACTAACCTCATTTTCAGCCTCACCCATTAGGCTAACGGAAGACGGCGGGATAATTGATTGTGCCCGATTTATCCCCATGCTCAGGAAGAACGCGGAATCACCCTCTTTTCTCGCGCCTGTCACGGGTTCTATAACCGCCGTCATTCCGTTCGTCTA
>JAEFBC010000028.1 GCA_016292155.1 Saccharofermentans sp.
GACGATTCCGACATCAGAACCTAGGTTTAAGTAAAAACTTACTGCAAGAATAATCACCGCTGTGAAGATCAGGCCGATAAACATTGAACCCAATGCCTTCTTCCAGTTTTCCTTAAGCCCGGTCTTAAAGCTTGAGAATAAAGATACCGAAGTACCATTTCTTATATCTTTATAGACTTGTGCAAATCCTGCCTGGAAAGGTCCGATACATATAAGAAGGCTCGCCACGAGTGATACTACGAAGAACACAAACAGCAATGAAACAAGCTGGAACGATAATTGCGTGGTATCTACAGGCGTGACCATGCCTTCGCTGACAGGAACAATTATAAATTTACGAAGATCAAACGCATTTACAAGTCCAGGCAGAAAAACAACGCCATACAAAAAAGCGATCACAATAGCGGGAATGTTAAATATGAGAAACAAGGCATTTACAGCCATCAGCCTTACCAGATGATTCCATCCGGTAATAAAGAAACGGGCAAAAGGACCTTTTGCTCTTTCTGAAAGATCAAAGCCTTTATCTGTCTTGTTCTGCTCCATATTATTCAGTAAGCTTTGCAACGCTGTCTTCAAACGCCTTAAGGTGCTCTAAGGCTCTGTCAGCGAGAGCATTGTTCTTATCCTTCTTGGCGGTCTTGCCCTTGAATCTGCCTTCAATAGGGCTTACGATTCCGAAGTTTGCGTTCATCGGCTGGAACTTCTTGATATGAGGGTCAGAAACGTAGAGCGCCATGGAGCCGATTACCGTGCATGCATCAGGTTCATAGGAAGGTTCAATTCCCAATGCTCTCTGAGCAGCATAAAATCCTGCAACAAATCCGGAAGCGGTTGATTCGATATATCCCTCAACACCTGTTATCTGACCCGCAAAGAAGATATCAGGCTTGGCTCTCAGATTATAGTGCGATGAAAGATACAAAGGCGAATTAAGGAATGTGTTGCGGTGCATAACGCCGTATCTTGTGTATTCCGCATTTTCGAGACCGGGGATCATGCCAAAGACTCTCTTCTGCTCAGGCCACTTAAGCCTTGTCTGGAAACCGACGAGGTTATACATTGTCTTGGCTCTGTCGTCCTGTCTTAACTGGAGGTTCGCGTAAGGCTCTTTGCCTGTGTTGGGATCGATAAGTCCGACACCCTTCAAAGGTCCGAATCTCATGGTATCAACGCCTCTTTGAGCCATAACCTCAATAGGCATGCAGCCTTCGAAAACGATCTCCCTGTCGAAGTTCTTGACCTCTGCCCTCTCAGCATGGACCAGTTCTTCCCTGAATGCGAGATACTGCTCCTTAGTCATAGGACAGTTGATGTAATCGTCTCCGCCCTTGCCGTATCTAGAGGCTCTGAAAGCCTTGGTCATATCGATTGATTCACCTGTAACGATAGGCGCAGCACTGTCAAAGAAATGAAGTCCTGATGTATCACCAGTCACTTTAAGTATATCTTCGAAAAGCTCACCTTCAGTAAGAGGGCCTGTTGCTACGATAACAACACCTTCTTCAGGAATCTTTGTTACCTCTCCGGGAATGACTTCGATAAGAGGATTGTTCTTAATAGATTCAGTTATATAGCCTGAGAACTCGTCTCTGTCCACAGCAAGAGCGCCGCCTGCAGGAATTGCACTCTTATCAGCCGCTTCCATAATGAGCGAGCCCAAGTGCCTTAATTCCTCCTTGAGAAGACCGATGGCATTCTCTCTTGCAGCAGCTCTCAATGAATTGCTGCACACAAGCTCTGCGAAATTCTCAGAATGATGGGCAGGGCTGTATTTTACAGGCTTCATCTCATAAAGCTTTACATGAACACCGGCTCTCGCGCAGATATTAGCTGCCTCAGAGCCTGCAAGTCCTGCACCGATTATAGTTACAGTCGGATTATTCTTCATCTTCACTCTTCTTGTCTGAAGACTTTCTGCTCTTTCTTACGTTCGTTACACAATCCTTGTTAGAGCATCTGGGATATGCTTTCTTGCCGAAGTGCTTCAATACCATGTAGCTTCCGCATTCAGGGCAGAACTTGCCTTCAATAGGAAGATCCCATGAAATGAAATCGCAGTTCGGATCTGATCCCTGCTTATCGCATGTATAGAATGACTTGTTCTTATACTTCTTGGACTTATGAACGAGAAGGCCTGATCCGCACTTAGGACAGGTTCCCTTGGCGTAAACAACGATATTCTTTGTATAGTTGCACTCAGGGAAGTTAGAGCAAGCGATAAACTTACCGTATCTGCCTTCCTTATAAACGAGCTCAGCACCGCACTGAGGGCAGACTTCGCCGGTCTTCTCAGGCTCAAATGTGATCTTATCGATAGATTCCTGTGCAGCCTTGATCTGTGAATTGAATTCAGGATAGAAAACGTGGAGAACGTGCTCCCAGTCTTCCTTTCCTTCTTCTACTTCATCAAGCTTAGTCTCCATATCAGCCGTGAAAGAAAGGTCTACTATCTCGCTGAAATTCTCAGAGAGCATGTTGGTAACGATCTTACCGAGATCAGTGATCTGCAGAAGTCTTCCGTTCTTCTCGATATACTTACGGTCAAGGATCGTAGAGATCGTAGGAGCATATGTGGAAGGTCTTCCGATACCGTATTCTTCCAAAGCCTTGATAAGTGTTGCTTCTGTATAATGCGGCGGAGGCGTTGTGAACTTCTGTAATGACTTGAGGTCCAAAAGTTCAAGCTTCAAGCCGTCTTCAAGAGGCGGAATGATAGCCTTGCCGTCCTGGTCTTCATTCTTGTTCTGATCTTCAGCGATATCATCGTAAAGAACGAGGAATCCCTTAAATGTAACTGTCTCGCCTGTTGCTCTGAACACCCTGTTGTTGCATGAAGCCTGGCATGTAACTGTATCGAGCTTGCATGCAGCCATCTGTGTAGCAAGGAATCTGTCCCAGATAAGCTGGTAGAGCTTGTACTGGTCATTTGTAAGTGAAGACCTGATATCTCTTGGGTCGAGATCGAAGTGTGTAGGTCTGATCGCTTCGTGAGCATCCTGTGCAGAATTCTTATTCTTATACTGTCTGTTATAAGGAGAACAGTATTCTTTACCGAACCTCTCCTTAATAAGCTTATTTGCAGCAGCAACTGCCTCTTCAGAGATACGTACAGAGTCTGTTCTGATATAGGATACGAGAGCTGTCTGGCCCTGACCAGAGATCTCAACACCTTCGTAGAGCTGCTGGGCAATGGACATTGTCTTCTTTGATGAGAAGCCAAGTCTCTTGGATGCTTCCTGCTGCAGTGTTGATGTTGTAAACGGAGGATAAGGATTTCTTTCCTTCTTGCCCTTCTTAACTGAATCAACAACGAGCGGTCCTGAACCTACTGCATCAAGAACTTCCTGTGCATCTTCAAGGCACTTAAGGTCATCTTTCTTAACCTTATCGCCTTCTGAAACGCCATAATATCCAAGAACGAACTTATCAGAATTCTTTCCGGGAGTTACGACAGCCTTGATAAGCCAGTATTCTTCAGGCTTAAACGCATCGATCTCAGCGTCACGGTCCATTACGATCTTGGTTGCTACAGACTGAACTCTTCCTGCAGAAAGGCCCTTGCGGATCTTCTTCCAGAGAAGCGGGCTCAATTCATAACCAACCAATCTGTCTAAGATTCTTCTAGCCTGCTGGGCATTTGCAAGGTTCATATTGATTGTTCTGGGATTCTTGATAGCATCCTGAACTGCTGACTTTGTGATCTCGTTAAATGTGATCCTGCACTTTGAATCAGGATCGATCTTAAGAACTTTGGCCAAGTGCCATGCAATAGCTTCACCCTCGCGGTCAGGGTCGGTCGCGAGCAGTATCTCATCGGCATCAGCTGCCAAGAGCTTAAGATCTCTTACGACCTTCTCCTTTCCCTTCATGGTTATGTATAAAGGTTTGAAGTTATTCTTAACATCAACACCGAGATTGCCTGACGGGAGATCTCTGATATGTCCTAAAGATGCTGAGATGATATAATCGTTTCCAAGATATCTGCCTATAGTCTTTGACTTGGCAGGAGACTCTACAATAACTAATTTTTTGCCCATAAAGTGCCCCTCTATATTTTTAATAAAAAATATATCATCATTATACAAATGTCAACGAGTACTTCCCCTTTTCCTGACAAACTGTCCCATTAAGCTCAAGATCGGTCAAAAGACTCGAAACTTTATAAAACGGCAGCATCGTGACCTTGCATAATTCATCCGCACAAAGCGGCTTCAATGACAATGCGTCAGTCATTATCAACTTCCAGTTCTCATCCGTCAATACGTCCGGCCTGACCTTAGCAAGCTCCCTTAAAGCTTCAACATCCGGTTTTTGTTCAAATGCATCCTTCTCGTTATCTTCGAAAATCACCTCACCAGGACAGCCCATTCCCATCCGTTTGAACATCAGAGCTCTGGTAACACTGTCGATTACGCTGTCAGATCCTAAAAGAACATTTCCGCCGTCTTCTAAAAGCTTTAATCCGCCAAGAGCATTCTCGTAGTAGATGTTATTAGGCAGCACAAAGACTTCTTTTCCCTGGTTAGCCGCAAAAGAAGCCGTATGAAGGGTTCCCGATACGGCGCCTGCTTCCATGATAAGCGTACAGTCCGACAGTCCTGCAATAAGCCTGTTCCTTGAAGGAAAATATTGTCTTAAAGGCTGCTGCCCCGGCGGCATCTCGGAAATTATGAGGCCGTTCCTGCTAATGAGGTCGTAGATATCCTTATTCTTCGGCGGATAGACGTTATCTGCTCCGCCAGCAAGAACTGCTACCGTACCGCCTTTTGTATTAACAGACGAGATGTGCGCCTGTCTGTCTATTCCATAGGCCATTCCGGATACTATGGTTACGCCTTTCTCGCCAAGTTCCCTGCAGATCTGGTCTGTAGCATACTGCGAGTATTTGCTGGGGCTTCTTGAACCAACTACTGCGACAGAACCTTTTAATGTCATCGAATCAATAAGCGCATAATCGCCTCTAACATAAAACACCTGAGGCATACCGCTTAGGACTTTCCAGTTATAAGGATAGATCTTATCAAGTACCGACACTACTCCGATATTGTTTTCGACAGCTATTTTCACGTAGTTGTCAACGATCTTCTCGATGGTCCCAAAAGAATCCAGGAGTTTCTTGATCCTGTGAACAGACTCCGGCTTTACCTTAAACTCATTATTGGCGATCTGCTTTAACAGAGCCTTATCGTAAAGGTCCCTGTAATCTTTTACAGCACCATTATCCTTAAGATCACACATAGTCCTGTATGAGATATCAGTATTAAGCATCACGGCCGAATAGAACAGTTCTTCACGTCTTGCTTCCACATTATTTATCCGCATATTTAAAACCCCCGCATCCTGAATTGAGACGCTTCTTCAATATCTTCTATGGAAATGTCTTTCGAGCCCTTAATATCAGCTATGGTCCTTGCGACCCTTACAAGCCTTGTAAATCCTCTGGCACTGAAAAATCCGCGGCTATTCATCTCAGTAGCCCTTTTTACAGCTTCTTCAGGTATCCTCATCGCATCGCGGAAATCACCTTCAGGGAAAGTTCCGTTCAATAAATCAGCTCCATAGCGTTCATGAGCAATATTCCAGCATTCCTCAACGATCTTTCTGTATTCCGGACTCTCCGACTTCTCCTGATCGGTATAGATAGAAGCCATATCATCAGATGTAATAGACCTCACCTCGCTCACAATATCTATCCTCTCAAGAAAAGGTCCTTTGATCTTAAGCAGATAGCGGTTAACATCACCATCACTGCATCTGCATTTCCCGTTGCCTTCGTAATAAAGACCGCATCTACAGGGATTACC
>JAEFBC010000172.1 GCA_016292155.1 Saccharofermentans sp.
ATTCATTAACGGCAACAGGCGATGCATTGAGCATCGGGAAAATACGGTTTACGAGCCATGTCGCGACCAGAACGAACACGAGCATGAACAGGCCTTCCGCGCCGTCGATCTTAATTATCTTGTTATATCTCGTGAAAACGACCAGTGCCGGGATCAGATACGTGTTTGTGATACCGACTACTATGAGTTCAACCACGCTTACAATGGCGAGGACAAAGAAAAACCTGCTGAGCAAAAAGCCTTTGAGCTCTTTTCCGCTGCTTATGTTCTTTTTCGCCATCAAATACCCCTTTGTAACAATGTTACACTGCCAGTTTAATTGTAAAATCAGGCCTCGAGCCTGTATCCCAATCCGCGGAGCGTCTTAATGTAACGTGACGGATCCTCATCAAGTTTAGTCCTTAATTTGCTTATCGCAACCATTATATTATTGTCGGCTACGAAATAGTCCTCTCCCCATGCATATTCATAGATCTGCTGCTTGGTGAAGACCTTGCCGGGGTGCTTCATGAGAAGCTCCATTATCTTATACTCGACAGAAGTAAGATCCATTGCCTTGCCGGCCTTCAGGAGAAGGCATTTCTCCGTATCAAGTTCCAGATCACCGATCGTAAGCTTCTCTGTGCGTCCCTCGCCGCTTCCAAGCGAGTAGAAACGTCTGAGATTGGACTTGACTCTTGCTACAACTTCCAAAGGATTAAAAGGCTTGCAGATATAATCGTCAGCACCGACGTTAAGACCTAAGATCCTCTCGGCATCAGCGGTCCTTGCAGAAATGATCATTACAGGGACATTGCTGACTTCACGGATATCCTTAAGAACATGTATACCGTCCTTGCCGGGCATCATGACATCGAGCAGTACGATATCAGGTTTGAAACTGTCCATGGCGCCTGCCACTTCTTCACCGGAAGCAACATCAACCACGTTAAATCCGTCATTCTCAAGATAAAGCCTTAAAAGGTTTCTTATCTCTTTCTCATCATCAGCGATCAGCACTTTGTAATTCATAAAATTTACCCCGTTATCAAAGCCGACCGGAGGAGATTGCTCTCCTCCGGCTGACAATATTATATCCTATTCCTAATCCCAATGTTTACTTTGCATCGATGCCGTACTTGATCGACTCATAGAGAGCTGCATCTGTAGAAGCCTTGTAAGGTCCTACGAAGAAGATCTCAAGGATTCCCCATGTGAAGATTGAGAGAAAATCCCAACCGATGAATGAAAGATCGAGTACAAATGACTTCCACTTGTTGCCCTTCATGAGTCTTGCGCTCTCAGCCTGTGCATCTCTGAAGTTCATTTCAGGATTCTCGCTCATGATGTAAGGAACCAATCTGTAAGAATAAGCCTTGATGATTCCCGGAACGATGAAGAGCAAGCTCCAGAGCCAGATGAAAAGGTCTGTAAGGAATGCTGTCTTTACGATGTTCTTATAGTGTGAATCGAAAACATATACGATGTTTGAGAGCTTAGCAGGCTCATCAAGATTCTTTCTGAAGAACTTTCTGCATCCGTATTCAAATGGTGTCATGAGCAGGTATTTGAATGCGAGAACAAACGCCATGATGATCACATATACTACGAAGCCTACGATGAAGAAACCGATTAAGATATTGACATCTTCCTGATCAACGCTTGCAGGATCTGCCAGATCTATATCAAATGTTACCTGATGAGATGTTCCGTCATCATCTGTATAGTCGACTGTTGTATCGATCCTGCTGTTGTCATCCTTCCTATTTGCGATTATATTCGAGAAAGTTGACGGTATCGAAGAGCCGCCACTTGCGCCATAGCTTCCTGCACCTATCACGATGCTCAGAATGATTGCTACCAGAACGCACTTCCAAAAATTACCGAAAAAGGCTTTCTTACCCTTTTGCTTAACACTCTTCCTTGTCCACATATTTGCGACCTCACTTCCAAAATATTCTATTTCCTATTATTTGTGTTTCGAGTGAAACCGGCCGGTTCCTATCCCTTACGTTTATCATTCTATATATCGAACCTTAACCGCAAAAGCGCTTAACCTTAACAAAAACTTAACTTAAGCATTTGCTATAATAAGGTTGTTCAGCCGGTCTTTTATATATTTACAGGTGTTATATATGGCAGACGATAATTATCTAAAAACCACCACCATGCCGGAAACGGACCGCAAATGTCCTAACTGCGGCGGGACCCTTACTTATGATGCAAAAAAGGGAGAAATGTTCTGTTCTCTTTGCGGAAAGCACAAGAGTATTACTGACAGTCCGATTAAGAAAAGAACAGTTGAGAGCATACCCTATGATCCCGATGCCATCCAGCCAAATACCAATTGGGGAGATAAGAGCAAACTCCTTATATGCGCCAACTGCGGTGCTGAAGTAATCTATGGCTCCACTCAGATCTCAGGCAACTGTCCTTTCTGCGGTTCCACTAATGTTTCTGCCGCAGCAGAGACTGACGGAATCATGGCACCAAACGGAATTCTCCCTTTTGCTATCGATGAGAAAAAAGCCGGACAGAAGTTTGCAGATTACCTGTTAGATAAGAAATATACTCCGCGCGGATTAAAAGACTGCAAGCTTGAAAACATTACGCCTCTTTATCTTCCCTACTGGGTTTTCGAAGCAAATACGGTATCCCATTATGCGGTCAATATAGGCTTCCGCGATAATGACAATAATCTTTTTTACAAGACATGCAAAGGTTACTTCAGAAGACTGATCACTGATGTTCCCGTATGTGCCAGTTCAAAGGTTTACAACAGCCAGCTGGAGAAGATAAAGAAGTTCCACCTCCATACAGTTGTTCCCTACTCTCCGGAATACCTTGCAGGATATTATGCAGAACGTTATTCAGCCACACTTGGTCAGGGGTGGGAATCAGCACAAAATGTAATTGAGGAAAGGCTGGACAAAGCTATCAGGGCCGATGAAATGGCATACCAGAAAGATGCCGAAAAATGCGGAAGTCTCGATTTCAGCACCGAGTATTCTGATATTAAATACAAATATGTTATAGCTCCCGTTTATCTTGCCTCGTTTACATACAAAGGCGAAAAGTACGATGTTGCAATTAACGGAGAATCAGGCGAAGTTGCCTGCGATCCGCCTTCCACACGCCGCATGCGTTTCATTCTTCTCGTTGCCTTGTTTGTTACAATCGCAGTTATCATATTCCTGATTGCATGCAAACTGCTGTTGAAAAATTAACCAATTAACAAGCCGGGATCACTAAGATCCCGGCTTTATTATTTCCCCGATTATAATCCTGCTGTCAAAAAGCCCTTCCGCTTAACTCCTTAATCATTTCGCGAGTTCCTCTGAAACACGTCTTATAACATAGGATTTTGTATTCCACCAGCCATCATAATCATGGTAGAAACGCTGATGCCTGATTCCCTGCGCCCTGCAGTCCTTATACGTCTTATAGCTGTACGATGTGCAGGATGTGACTTCGACTACGAGCTTCTTAACACCGGACTGACTGAATGTATAGAGCGTTCTTTTGCCTGAACTGTTTTGTTCCCTGTCGATCTGATATTGAGGGAAAGCTTCGCTGAACACCTGGGAGAAATAATCCTGATAGCTTAAACCTGAATTATACTGGTTCGGTTCAGAAGGCATTACAGGGCCCCAGGAATCACCTGAAGGACCTTCCTCCTCTGTAAATGTTGCACTGAAGGAAGCACTGCTGCCGGAAGACTGACCATTCATGAGCCTCTTCTCATCGTCATCAGCATACTTAACGCTATCAAGGTCATCAGCAAGCTGCTTCATCTTATCGAGAACGCTGTCAGCTTCCTTGCCCTTCTCGCCAAATAAACTCGAAAATAAACCCATACCGTACCTCCTTATAAGTATCAAAAAAACCTACCTATTAGATTCTATTAAAAAGGAATACTTATATCAAGGCAATAAAAAAGCACCAGTCATTTGACTGGTGCTTTGGCTCCCCGAACAGGACTTGAACCTGTGACATTTCGGTTAACAGCCGAACGCTCTACCGACTGAGCTATCGAGGAATTTAATCCGGCAGCAATCTATCTTCCCGGGC
>JAEFBC010000029.1 GCA_016292155.1 Saccharofermentans sp.
ATGCTGCAGAACACGTACCCAGAGATAGTAATCCTCAAGCTTAAACGGAATATAACCGCCTGATTCCTCGATCGCGGTCTTCTTGTACATTATGCAGGGATGATTAAAAGGACACCTGGTCTTGCAGTATTCGTAGACCTCTTCAGGCTCTACGGGGAGTTCTCTTCTGGACTCGATGACATCCTTTGTGTCGATGAATTCTTCGATTGTACCTGAGACAAGATCGACATCATCTCTTGATTCGAAGATCTTAAGCTGCCTCTCGCATCTGTCAGGATATGAGATATCATCAGAATCCATACGGGCAATAAGCTCGTTCTTACACTTCTTTATACCGATATTGAGCGCATTTCCAAGGCCGCCGTTCTTCTCTAACCTGATAACATGAAGAACACCGGGATGAGCCTTCTCATGCTCGGCAATAACACTGTCTAATTCTTCGTTAAGAGGACCGTCACAAACGAGAATAAAGTCATCAGTCTGAACAGTCTGATTCCAGATGCTGTCCAATGCTTCACGTAAGAATTCTGCTTTTTCTTTGTGATAAACACTCATGAGAACAGAATAATTATCCATTTGACGGCTTCCTCTTTTACTTAAATCTCACTAGATAATATCAAAAATTCTAATAAAGACAAAATAATAAAAGAGGCAAATCAGGCAGGAGACACCACCTTTGTCGCAATAACAGGGATACCGGTGCCTGCGCAGTCTTCGATAAGCACGTCGCCGATAGCTATGGGAGCCTTACAGGAAGCTTTATTTATGGCTTCCATAACCTCGAAAATCCGCCCCTTCGGAACCGGTTCTTTAGTCTTACAGGACACGCGGTCAACTGTGCCGCCAGTAACTTTAATGGTAGTCGTAACAGTCCTTACGGGCGATCTGACCTCGTTTGTTGCATAAACAAAGCCTCTTTTGCAGGTATTTCCTTCGATAACGATAATATCGTCACCTTCCATCGTGACGGTTATACGGCATCCCATAGGACAGTTGATACATGTAAGTTCACGCTTTTCCATATCAGTTCTCCGTAATCTCGATTAAGATCTCAGAAGGGGCACCCGACAGTTCCTCTTTCTTTAAGATCACCTGCTCCATCTCACCCGGCGTAATGATCTGCTTTCTTCTGTGAAGCTTGGTCTCTCCGTCGAAAAGAACGTTTATATAACTGTCCTTATAGACATTTCCTGATCTGAATCTTATGACCAGGTCATCTTCTAATTCATTTAAGCGGACAAAGCTTGGAACGGTATATCTGACGCCGTTTCCGTTCTTTATATTGATTACAGGGCCTTCTTCAGCTTTATTGGCCTTAACAAATCTTGCTGCACTTCTTCCCGCCCTGCCTGACTCTTCAGAAACATAATCAACAAGGTCATGTACGTGAAGTACATTGCCGCAGGCAAAGACTCCAGGTATCGAAGTCTCAAAGGACTCATTAACAACAGGTCCGTTTGTAGCTGGATTTATCTTGACACCAGCAGATCTGGATAATTCATTCTCAGGTATAAGTCCGCATGACAGGAGCAGCGTATCGCATGCGATCTCCTGCTCTGTACCAGGGACAGGCTTGGACTTCTCGTCAACTTCAGCGATCACTACCGAAGTCACCCTCTCCTTGCCTTTGATATCTATAACTGTGTGGGACAGCAGGAGCGGGATGTCAAAGTCATCAAGACACTGTACGATATTACGCTTAAGGCCTCCTGAATAAGGCATAAGCTCACATACAGCCTTTACCTTTGCGCCTTCTAATGTCATGCGGCGTGCCATTATAAGTCCGATGTCACCGGAACCTAAGATAACGACTTCCTTGCCGGGCATAAATCCTTCAATATTTACAAGGCGCTGAGCCGTTCCTGCTGTGAAAACTCCGGCAGGTCTTAGTCCCGGTATATTAAGAGCACCTCTGGGGCGTTCGCGGCAGCCCATGCAGAGTACAACAGCTCCGCAGTCTACCGTAAATACGCCTTCTTTGCTGTTGACTGCAGTAACAACTGAAGATGCGACATCAAGAACCATAGTATCAAGCATATAGCGGATTCCAAGGCCGTCTAACTGCTCTTCGAATCTTGCTGCGTATTCAGGTCCTGTCAGCTCTTCATTAAAGGTATGAAGGCCAAAACCGTTATGAATGCACTGGTTTAATATACCGCCGAGCTCCCTGTCACGCTCGAGGATAAGGATATTGAGATTACTGTCTTCCTTTGCTGCGGCTATAGCAGCTGCAAGGCCTGCAGGACCGCCGCCGACGATTACGATATCAGCCTTCATCTTTGGTCCTCCCGGTAACTATCTTAGAATTTCCGCCGCTCTTGGTAATGGAATCAAGAGCAACACCCAGTTCCCTGCTCAAGATATCCATAACTCTCGGAGAGCAGAAACCGCCCTGGCATCTGCCCATTCCGGCTCTCGTCCTTCGCTTAACTCCATCAAGAGACTTAGCACCCAAAGGACGCCTTATAGCATCAATGATCTCGCCTTCGGTAATGGTCTCACAACGGCAGATGATACGGCCGTATTCTGGATACTCCTTTATAAGTTTTTCACGCTCTTCAGATGGTAATTCAACCGGTTTGACAACATCTTTGCAGATGCCGTTCCAGGTATCCTTTTGCTTTAAGGCCAACTTTTCAGATACAAGCGAAGCCATATATTCACCGATAGCAGGACATGCCGTAAGTCCTGGTGATTCAATACCCACGCAATCAAAGAATCCGGGGCATCCGTCTGCTTCTTCGAGGATAAATTCGCCGCCGTCTTCATGAGCTCTAAGTCCTGAAAAGCCCGTAATCACCTGCTTTAGCTGCAATCCCTTAACGTTCTTTACAGCGCCTTCCTGCACTTTTACAAGGCCTTCTGCAGTTACAGGCGCTTCATCCTTGCTCTCTATATCGACCGCAGTGGGACCGACTATCGTATTGCCGTGGACTGTGGGGGTTACGAGTATGCCCTTACCCATTTTCGTAGGCTGGGGGAAGATAACATGCTTCACAAAGCCATCCAGAGAACGGTCGAGCAGCATGTAGTCGCCTCTTCTTGGCGTTATATGGAGCTTCTTATCTGATACGAGATTATGTATATCATCTGCGTGGCACCCTGCCGCATTGATTACGGCGCGTGCAATGTAAACTGCATCACCGGTATCCACTTCCCATACACCGCCTGAAGATCTTATGCCGGTTACCTTTGTATCGAACTTGAATTCAACGCCGTTCTGGGCAGCACATTCAGCCAGAGCGATATTAAGTCTGAAAGGACAGATAACGCCTGCAGTGGGAGCAAATAGCGCGCAGACAACGTCATCTGAGATGTTAGGCTCAATCGCCTTTACTTCTCCGGCGGATAAAATCTTCATGCCCGGGACTTCGTTGGTGATGCCCCTTGCGTAGAGATCATCAATGCCTTCACGGTTTGCTTCATCAGTACATACGACAAGAGAACCTATCTGCTTAAAAGGGATATCCAGTTCCTGGCAAAGACCCGGCATGAGTTCATTGCCGCGGATGTTCATTTTCGCTTTGAGAGTACCGGGTTTTGCATCGTAACCCGCATGAACTATGCCGCTGTTAGCTTTGGAAGTGCCGCAGCAGACATCCTCGTCCTTCTCGATAACGAGCACAGAACAGTCAAAGCGCGAGAGCTCTCTTGCTACCGCACATCCTGTTACGCCTGCTCCGATGATGATCACGTCAAATGAATTGTCCATAAGCCTTTGCACCAATAATCAGAAAAGCCGTTACGTCAATTCAATTATATCAATTATTTGCAGTCTGCGTCGTGCATTTCTTTCGCACGCTCGCTGTCAAAGCCCTCTGTGCTCTCTTTCTGGAACAATATCTTGATGGTCTCGAAAATGATCTGGAAATCAAGTAAAACGCTGTAGTTTGCAATATATGTGAGGTCGAGCTTCAGCTTATCAAGAGCTGAAGTATTGTACTTGCCGTAAACCTGGGCATAACCTGTAAGGCCGCCCTTGACCTTCTCTCTGAACTTGAATTCAGGGATATCCTGAGTGTACTTGATAACGTGCTCGTAACGTTCAGGCCTCGGTCCTACGATGCTCATATCGCCTGCAAAGATATTGAAAAGCTGGGGAAGCTCGTCCACTCTGCATGCACGGATGATATTGCCGACCTTAGTGATCCTGTCATCCTTCTCACCTGCCGGATGCGGACGTCCGTCCTTCTCGGCATCTACGATCATGGAACGGAATTTAAGGATCATGAAGTGCTTGCCGTCCTTAGTTACTCGCTCCTGCTTGAAGAATACAGGACCGTGATCTTCGATCTTGATGGCAAGTGCCGTTATAAGGAAAATTGGACTGAATACGATAAGTGCAAGGCCTGAAAGGATAATGTCCATTGCTCTCTTCGCAAATCTCTGACCGAAGCTCATGCCGAAGTTGCGGCTCAAATACAAAGGCGTATCGATAACGTTAATACTGTCTGAGCACTTCAAGATAATATCAGCGATTTTCGGAACAACATAAGTCCTGACATCATTGTCGAAGCACAGCTTGATGATCTTATTCTCGATCTGTGAAGGAACGTCGTTGATAAGAACGCTGGAGCTCTCATTTATAACTGATTCGAGATCGACACCGGGATCGTCGAACTTAACTCTCTTTACGACCTGGTATTTGTGCGGCAGGCATGCGAGCTTGTCCTCGATATTATTGGGGTGATATCCATAGATAAGTGTGATCTGCAAAGGCGGGATGATCTTCCTGTAAAGGAAGTTCATGATGATCACGAAAACACCTAAGACAACTGACTGGGCAAGAGCCAGAAGCATATAACGCCATGCAAAATCCAGCATATATCTGAAGTTGTTCTGGATCGTTGCAGATACCAGTACTTCTGCAAGATCCGTTACAAAGAAAGCCATAGCAGCACTGACGACCTGCTTAGCAATTCGCTCGACACCGATGCTGAACGCGTGGAAGAATCTGCCGAAGATGATAAACATCATGATGTAGATGATAACTGACATCCCGATGTTACCAATACCTTTCAGGTATTTGGTACGGTTCTCGACATTATAAATATAATCGAGCCAAACCCAGAGAAAACTTCCAGCAGCAAGCGCTGTAATAATGAGCGAACAGAAGCCGCGGAATATATATCTAGAGCCCTGACTATTAGTCTTTGCCCTGTTAACAGAAACGTTGTTACTATCCTTACTCATAGTTCTCCATATCAATAAACGCAAATAACAACGCTATTATACACTAAACATCCGGAACTCAAAGCGCGTCAGATACCCAAAAAATGGGGCAAATCAGCGTTATATCTCGTCAATAAGAGTGATGATCTCCTTGATGGACATAAGTCTGTCATCGACTTCTTTTGCTCTGTGATACTTAAGGATATCCTCAGCTGTCTTCTGCATTGCAGGGAAAGCTGATCTTGTAAGCTGGTTGGCATAGATAACGATGTTTACGCCGTGAGCTGCAAGTTCTTCTTCAGTGATCGTATTGAATGAAGAAGGAACAACAACGATAGGTGTTGTCTTATCGAATGCTCTGAACTTGTCGCAGAACTCAAGGATCTCAGCAGGATCCTTCTTGCGGCTGTGGATCATGATGCCGTCAGCACCAGCCTCAACGAATGCCTTTGCTCTTGCAAGAGCATCTTCCATGCCCTGCTCGAGGATAAGGCTCTCGATACGTGCGATGATCATGAAGTCATCAGTGAGCTGTGCTCTCTTGCCTGCTGCGATCTTGGCGCTCATCTCTTCGATGGTTGCCTGTGTCTGCTTAACTTCAGTACCGAACAGTGAGTTCTTCTTTAAGCCCTTCTTATCTTCGATGATTACAGCAGAAACACCCATTCTCTCAAGGGAACGTACTGTATAAACGAAGTGCTCTGTAAGTCCGCCTGTATCACCGTCGAAGATGATAGGCTTTGTCGTAACTTCCATGATATCGTCGATAGTCCTGAATCTGGATGTCATATCAACGAGCTCAATATCAGGCTTGCCCTTTGCTGTGGAATCGCAAAGAGATGAGATCCACATAGCATCGAACTGCTCGAGCTTGCCTTCATGCTCTACTACGGTCTTCTCAACGATAAGACCTGTAAGACCGCTGTGAGCCTCCATTGTCTTAACGATAGGTGTCATTTTAATAAGCTGTCTTAAGCGCTTACGGCGGTATTCAGGCATGGCGAGCTTTTCTCTAAGCTGCATGTCGATCTTCTTTACCTTCTCGTTATATGTGTAAGGAACGTCGATGAGTTCACCACCGTATTCCTTAAGGAGAGATTCAACATTTTCGCGGATGGCGCTCTCAGGACCTGTCTTCCAGTTATCGCCATGGATTACATAGTCAGGCTTGATCTCAGCGATGACGTCGTTATACATGAAATCTTTCTGTACAACTACCTCATCAACGCCGTCAAGTTCCTTGTAAAGCTTGATCCTGTCCTCAAGAGAGATCGTGGGGAATCTGTTGTATTTGATGAGAGCTTCATCTGTAAGAGCGCCTACTACAACGCGGCCGTGCTCTTTTGCCTTCTCAATGATGTTCAGATGTCCGTCATGGATAACATCAGTACAGAAACAGGTATAAACAGTCTTCATGGTTCAATTCTCCTTATAAATTACGGGTATCTGAATGTTGTATGTCTTAAGTGCTTCTTCGAAAACTGCGAAAAAGTCATTTATATCCTTCACATCAATTGCACCGAGAGCGCAAAGTCTGAAAGTGTTTGTGGAAGAGATCTTGCCGGGATAGATAGTAAATCCTCTCTCGTAGCAATAATCGTGAACCTTCTCAAAGCTCCAGTTGGGATCATCGGGATAAATCGCAGTGCTTACAAGGCCTGTGCGGTCTTCAGGCTTGATGACCTGCTTAAAGCCAAGCTTATCAAGGCCTTCATTGATAGCGTTAAAGACTCTTGTATGGCGTGCCCACTTGCCTTCCTCGCCTTCAGCCCAGTAT
This sequence comes from Saccharofermentans sp., assembly GCA_016292155.1. Lineage (GTDB taxonomy): Bacteria > Bacillota > Clostridia > Saccharofermentanales > Saccharofermentanaceae > Saccharofermentans. The sequence continues at coordinate 6,950 of JAEFBC010000029.1, forward strand.
TCCTTAATGCCCTGGAGTGCTGCATAGATCGTCTGTACCGGAGGTGTAAAGTGCATCTCGCCGGTCTTCTCAAAGCAGTCGTACTGAAGGAAAAGATTGCAGTAGTAACTTCTCTTGGGATAATCCTTGGACTTCTCGATGATGGCTCTGTTGCCTACCACAAATGACAGGCCTGTCATTGCCATAAGGCCTTTCTGTGCTGAAGCCATGCAGAAATCGATATTGTCTTCTTCGATATTGATAGGACGCATTGCATAAGTGCTTGTAGTATCAACAGTAAAGATAGCACCATACTTATGAGCAAGCGCGCCGATCTCTCTGATAGGATTTAAAATGCCTGTACCGGTCTCGTTATGAGTCGTGTGAACGAGCTTGATATCAGGGTTATTCTTCAAAGTCTCTTCAACAACTGCGAGATCAGGCTTCTGATCTACAGGGAATTTGAGATTGATATGAGGAAGTCCGTAGTATTCGCAGATCTCGGCAGCTCTTGTGCTGTATGCGCCGTTGTTTACGACGAGGACTTTGCCGCCTGCAGGAAGCAATGAATTGATGCAGACATCGATATTGATCGTGCCTGAACCGCAGAAGAGCACTGAAGTATATTTCTCAAGATCACCGTGAACGATCCTTACGAGATCTTCACGAAGTCCCTTCATAAGTGAAGCGAATTCTTTTTCTCTGGGGCAGATATCAGGTACGACCTGAGCCATCTTTACCGTGTCAGTCGTTGTGGACGGACCGGGATTTAAGAGAACATTCCGTTTAACAATCGGATCCATTAAAAATGCCTCCCGCGTTCAATTTTTGAGTATAACGAACTCAATATTAACACAACAGAAGGCAAAAACAATATTTATTTTATTATTTGCGTTCATTTTTCCATAATATTGCCTGAGAAAATGAACTAATCGGCCAGATCAGACGTCGTAACTCTTATCTATGGCCTTCAATTCCTTGAAAGAATCGATCTCAACGATGTCCTCATCGAAGCATTCCTTGACCGCAACTTTATAGTTGTCCTTGCGGTAAACGAGGGGAACTTGCTCCCAGTATCTCTCACGTCCGCCGGGTGTCTGGAATACATCATCGATATCCTGTGAGAGCTTGTGACCGTCTGCTTCATTCCAATAAGAGATGCCAACCATCTGCCAGCAGTCGAGGCCTCCCACCTTCTCTTCCGTGATGATGCCGTCCTTTACGGTAAAGCACCAGTCGTCAGTACGTTCCTTCTTGATGGCAAGGAAATCGGAAGAATAATGATATTTCCTGATTATCTCCGGATTGCTGCAGACAAGGTCAGCTTCCAGAACATAAGCATTCGAGAGCAGATATCTTGCAACAAGAGCACTCGAGATATTATTTGCATCGTTGTAAGAAGGGTTCTCAAGGAACTTGATCATCGGATATTTATATAAGAGCTGGTCGAACTGCTCGGCAAGATATCCTCTAACGATATAGATCTCTTCGATTCCTGCAGCAAGGCAAGCATCGATCAGAGTATCAATGATCCTCTTTCCGTTGACTCTTACGAGCGGCTTGGGAGTATTTAGTGTTATCGGAACCATTCTGGAACCAAAGCCGGCAGCAATGAAGACTGCCCTCTTTGCCCTGTAAGGCTCAAGAGCTTCAAGGCCTTCTTTTGTGATCTTGCATTTCTCTATGTAGCCGAGATCCGTAAGTTCCTTAACGGTCTTGTTTACGGTGCCTAATGAGTAGCCTGTGTGCTTTTCGAGATCGCGCTGGGAAAAAGACTTCTCCTCAGTAGCCAGTGTCTCTAAGATATCAAATTGCTTTCTTGTAAGTTCTGCAGCCATTTATGCCTCCACTTCTGAATTGCCAAGTATCTTATGGTACAAATAATCGATCGATTCCTTATCGAGTGCTATCGGATGATTCTTAAGCCTGTCCACATTTACAGAGGATGCGAGAAGCATGTACTCCGCTTCATTCGCAGAAGGCGTGGACATATTAAGTCTCTTATATAATTCATCAAGATAAGCGCAGACCAGCTTAGGGTCATTAAATCCGAAAGTCTCGGCAATATAATTCATTACTGAAGCAAGATACTCCGGACCTCTCGGATCAATGCATTTATCCATGTTATCAAGCATCCACGGGAACAGTGACTTAACGCAGAGCATTGCAGCATGGCCGTGTGCAAGGCCATAGAGCGATGTGATCTTATAGCACATAGCGTGTCCCGCTGTTGTCTGTGTGATATTTATAGCCTTTCCGGCCTTATATGCGGCATTGAGCATCTCAAGGTTGGATACCTTGTCATTGGCAAGATAACCGTCGAGATTATCCATTATGAGGTGGATAGCCTCGCTCGCATATGCCTTGCTCTCATCGGTGCTGTTAACTGACCAGATGGACTCTATAGAATGGCAGAGCGCGTCGAACATCGTGCATTTTCTCTGATAAAGAGGCAGAGTCTTAAGAAGACTGCTGTCCATAAGAACAGTCTTAGGGATTATGCTTTCATGGTTAATCGACTGCTTCGCTCCGTTATAGTAGATAACCGCAAATCTGGTAGCTTCTGATCCTGTTCCTGCTGTAGTCGGAACTGCAAGGAACGGAATATCATTGGCAACGATATCCTGCTTAAGGAAATTCTTCTCAGGATCCATGTTGGAGAAGAGCTTAATGCACTTAGCAACATCCATTGCAGATCCGCCGCCGATCGCGATTATCGCCTGGCATTTCTCCCTGTTGAATACGTTGACTCCTTCTACGACTGATTCATATAAAGGATTAGGCGAGAAATCGCTGAAAGGTACTATCTTAACACCAAGTCTGGCCTCGACATTATCAAGATATCTCTTGATGGGCATTACATTAATAGAAGGGCCGCAGACGAGCAAAATAGCGTTCGCGCCTGAAGATCTGATCCAGTCATCAACCTTGGCGTAGTTATTCTCAGCCGTAATTATTCCTTCAACGGACTTCCAGATATCGCGTTCGATCTCGCTGTTATCGGGATCTGTGATCTCACCGCTGAAAGTATTCTCGATGGATGCATATTTCGCATCGGCAGCGTACGGGAATTCAACGAGTTTGCCGCCATATTCAGCAAGAAGGCTAATTACCTCTTCCCTTATGGGCTTCTGGTAACCAGTCTTCCAGTTATCGCCGTGAACAACGATATCAGGCTTATATTTCCTGATATTGTCCGCATAGGACAATGTATCCTGGTCTACTACCCTGTATACGCCTGCAATGCTTGCCACAAGAGCTTTACGCTCGGATCTAGGAACGATCGGAGCACGCTTGTAGCTTGCGACTACCTCATCTGAGAGAACTCCAACAGTAAGTTTTCCAAGCTTTGCGGCTTTCTTGATGATGGCTATATGTCCGCCGTGGATAACGTTGGTCGAGAAAGACATGTAAACAGATCTGTTCTCAACTTCCTTAAGCCTTGCAGATACAACTGCGAGGTCCTCTGGGTTGTCAATCTCTGAGCAGAGCCTGTCCTGAACATCAAATGCCTTGATATTGCATGCGCCGCCCAGCTCATTCAGAGCATTCTCGGCATAGCACTTGCGGTTGTCGCTCTCACAGAACTCAACGATCTTATCGAGCCAGAGCTTCCAGTCCTCGCGGTTAAGCTTATACAGAGCCTGTGCTTCCATCGCATCGTCGAAGAAATCAATGCCGACCTTCTGAACGAAGCCGTCCTTGATAACAGCCTTAAAGTCCTTCTCAGGAAGCGGGATCGTGGAAGATACCTTCATGCAGCTCGTCGGGCAGTTCAATATGTCTTCTAGTACTGAGGCTTCAAAAACCAGGTCTCCATGCATCAGTACGATATCGTCATCCAAGTATTCTCTCGCGCAGTAAATGCTGTAAATATAATTGGTTTCAGCGTAAAGCGGGTTATTTACAAAGGTGAAATTCATCGGAAGGCCCAACGAATGGCAGTAATCCACCAGGATCTTATCGAAATAGCCCGTCGTCATGACGACTTCGGTAACTCCGTTGCTTTCAAGAAGCTTTAATTGTCTTGAAAGGATAGTATCTGTTGCAGATACTTCCGTCATGCACTTGGGATGCTCGGATGTAAGAACTCCCATCCTGTGTCCCAATCCGGAATTCAAGATCAAAGCTTTCACACTATTTCCCTCCAAAATCTATCAACAAAAAGTGAATACATTATACACTTAGAAAGGGAAAATCTTAAAAAAACTTCATTTAACCGCACGGATTATACAATAAAGCCTTCCAGTTCAGCCATGATCTCAGATTCAACAGCCATAGCCTTTTCGCGGTTCTCAGAAACAACGCTTACATAAGTCTTGAGCTTAGGTTCAGTACCGGAAGGCCTTACAACAACGGAGATATCCTTAGTGTAGAACTTAAGAACATCAGACTTGGGAAGGCCGTTTAAGCCCTTGCTGTAATCCTCAGTCTTTATAACCTCCTGGCCTGCGATCGTCTCAAGACCCTTATGGAACGTATCCATGATCTCGCCCATCTTCTCCATTCCGGCAGATCCGGGGAATTCAAATGAATGCAGAGTATTAAGGCAGTAGCCGTACTTCTCATAGAGTTCATTGAGCTTATCGATAAGGCTGATGCCTCTTGTCTTATAGAATGCGAACATCTCAGCGATGATGAATGCAGCATTTACGGCATCCTTATCTCTTACATATGAACCCGTGAGATAACCGTAGGACTCCTCAAAGCCGCAGATATAATCAGATTCCCTGCCCTTTGCTTCCATCCTTCCGATGACTTCACCGATGAACTTAAAGCCTGTAAGAACATTAATGGTCTCGACGCCGTAGTTGCTTGCGATCTTCTCAGCAAGATCCATCGTAACGATAGTCTTGATGAATACAGGGTGCTCGGGCATCTTGTTATGCTTAATCCTCTGGCTACAGATATAGTCCAGAAGCAGTATTCCGACTTCATTTCCTGACAAGAGCTGATACTCACCGCTCTCAGTCTTTACGGCTATACCGCATCTGTCAGCGTCAGGGTCGGTTGCGAAAAGAAGATCCGCACCTGTCTTCTCGCAATACTGAAGTCCAAGCTCCATCGCTTCCCTGATCTCAGGATTCGGATAAGGGCATGTCGGGAAGTTGCCGTCAGGATTCCTCTGTTCTTCAACCACGATGATGTTAGTAAATCCGGACTCCTCCAAAGCCCTTGTTACAGGCTTTAATCCTGTGCCGTTCAAAGGAGAATAAACGATAGTTACATTCTTATCGATCTCATCGCCGAAGAGAACAGATTGGCTCTTAACAGCCTCAATAAAGCCGTCCATTACCGAATCAGGGATATACTCGATCCTGCCCTCTTCTACTGCCCTATCAAAATCCATGGACTTAACGTCAGCAAAGATATCGAGCTTTTCGATCTCAGAAAGGATCGTTGCAGCAGCTTCAGTTGTGATCTGGCATCCGTCAGCGCCATAGACCTTATAGCCGTTGTATTTTGCGGGGTTATGCGATGCAGTGATCATGATGCCCTGTGAAGCCTTAAGATCTCTAATAGCAAAGCTTACGGTCGGAACAGGATTCAATGTAGGCCAGATCCATACCTTAAGGCCGTTTGCAGCAAATACAGATGCGGCAACTTTTGCAAACAGGTCAGACTTGATGCGGCTGTCATAGCCGACTACAACGCTCGGCTGGCCGTCAACTGTCTTAAGAAGATAATCGGAAAGGCCCTGGCTAGCCTTAGCAACAACATAGATATTCATGCGGTTGGTGCCGGCGCCGATCGTGCCTCTCAAGCCGCCTGTACCGAATGCTAGGTTCCTGTAGAATGCATCCTCCATGGCAACATCATCCATGCCCTGAAGTTCTTTATTGATCTCGCTGTCTTTTGCAAGCTCTAACCAGCGCTCATATTCTGCTTTGTAATCCATCTTATATCTCCTGTTTTGTATTGTTTTCGATTATATCAGCGATCTTCGAATACTCATTCTTATAGATTTTATCCGACCATTGGAAACTGTCCATCTTCTCAATCACTTTGCCGATGTCCTTAAGTTCACCGACCTTAATTGATATTGCAAGGTTCCTTTCCTTAAGCTGGTTAATGGTCATGGTATCTTCCGCGGTGTCGTCACGCTCAAGAAGAGCTGTTCTTACGCCTGCGGTAACAAATTCAGATACCGTGGACCAGCCAGCCTTTGCAATGCAGTAATCAGCTGCAGCGACATAGTCCTGAGTGTTGTTTGTTTTGGGATCAAGATATTCGACATTGTCGCCTATAAGCTTAAGCGCTCTCGTTACGATAAATGAATAAGGGAGCCTGCTTACGTCGATATCAAAGTCGAAGCCTGAATTGCTCGCGCCGCAAGTGATCACAACGATAGGCTTATCGTGAGCAGCCCTTATCGCCTTTACCTTCTCCGGATCAAAGGGTCTTGCCGAGAATCCTACTTCGATACCCTCTCCGAAGAATTTACGTGATGCTTCATTGGCAAGATCGAAATAGATGACCTTATCAGCCTGTCTGTAGGCATCTTTATAAGCATTTACGAGTTCTTCCGGAACGAAGGGTTCATACTGCTCGATCCAGGTGAAGTTCGTCATGAGAAAGCTTCTGATACCCTTCCTTTTTGCAGCGATAACGGCCCAGGGGCAGATATCGATGACATAGGCATCAGCGTCAACGCTCTCATCGATAAGGCTTTCCCACTTCGATATATGTTCGCTGATCTTATCGAAAGTAGCATCGCTGTCGATGATAAGAGAACCGGGAATAACGACAAGGCCGGCATCAGTATTCTCAACTATAATCTCAGCCTTGTGTTCTAAATAGTCATCGGTTACTTCTGCCTGCTGCAATCCTGTGACAACAGTTACTTTGTGACCTCTTCTTATGAGCTCTCTCATAACGGGAAGCTCTCTCATAAGATGGCCGAACCCGTGATCGGTAATATAATAAGCAAATTTCATAATCAACAACTTACATCCAGAATCTGTGCCTGGCCGTGGAGCTTCATTTCTATGCTGTTGGCAGGAACAAAGATGCAGTCTCCTTTAAAGAAATTGAGCATAAAGCCGTCTGCTGCTATTATTCCGCAGCCGTCGACGCAGAGCAATGCATGGAATGAATTTTCTTCAGTCTTAAAAGATGCAAGTTCCCTGTTTACTTCAGTATTGAGAAGAAGTCTTTCAACCTGGAAATACTTGCAGCGGCACAATAATTCGCTCGCGCAGCCGTTCCTGTATTTTAAGACTCTCATAGGCTGTCTGGGCGCGGCAGAAGCCTTAAGATTAGCTACTTCCAGCCCCTTATCGATATTCAGTTCACGCTTCTCACCGTTCTTATCGACACGGTCATAGTCGTAAAGACGGTATGTGACATTAGAGTTCTCCTGGATCTCAGCCACAAGACATCCGGAACCTATGGCGTGTACCGTTCCTGATTCAATGAAGAAGAGATCATTCTTCTTTACCGGGACGTGATTTAAGAGATTGCCGACAGTGCCGTCGTCTATTGCTTCCCTGACTTCATCAGCTTCAACATCACGGTTAAATCCATAGACGAGGGATGCGTCCTTCTTGGCATCAAGGACATACCAGAGCTCAGTCTTGCCAAGCTGGCCCTCATTTGCAAGGCTGTATTCATCGTCAGGATGAACCTGGACAGAAAGATCCTTATTGGCATCGATGAGCTTTATAAGGATCGGGAAATGTCCTCCTGCAACTGTCGATGCATGTGTTCCGATATATTCGGGATGCGCCTTAAGAACTTCTCTTAATGTCTCACCCGTGGTAAGCACAGAACATCCGTCACGGTGCGTGGAGCAAACCCATGCCTCTGCGAAAGGATCGGTGTCGATACCGAACTTGAAGTCATCATTAAGCCTGGAACCACCCCAGAGGTAGTCCTTAGATGCTGGCTTTAACAAGAACGGCTTGTTGTTCATCGGTCTCTCCTGTTACAGTTCGTACTTATGCTTGTCGGCAACGTTGATATCTTCGCCGAGCTGGACTTCGATGAGCTGAATGCCCTCGTCGCCTGCGAAAACAGTATGCTTGCAGCCTGCAGCCATTGTTACGACATCACCGGGCCTAACGAGCTGTTCCATACCGTCAACTACCGTACGGCCGGAGCCTGCAATTACAGTCCATACCTCATCACGCTTGTCGTGGCTGTGATAATTCATCTTATTGCCGGGATTAAGTGTTACCTTAACGGTCATGGAAGTCTCTTCGATATCCAAAACCCTGTAAGAACCCCAGCTCTTCTCGGCAAACATTACGCGCTGGTTGATCTCATCAACAAAAGGCTTAATATAGGAACTCTGCTCCTTATCGGATACAAGGATTCCCTCAGGGCTCGCAGAGATAACAACGTCCTTAAGACCCATGCCGATGATCGGGATGCCGAGCTCATTTACGATATGAACGTTGGAGCACTTATCGTTAAGAGCGCCGTCACCGATAATAGGATCGACCATGGCTTCAGTAAGTGTGTTCCATGTTCCGAGATCCTTCCATTCACCGTTATAACGGAGAACATCAATAGAAGTCTCAGCTTCAACTACTGCGTAGTCGAATGAGATCTTCTTAAGCTCTGCATAATTAGAGAAGAGCTCATCATAATCGTCTGTGCCGAGAAGATCCTTGCTCTTATCAAGAACATAAGAAAGCTTATAAGCAAATACTCCGCCATTCCAGAGAGCTCCGCCGTCGATATATTCCTGGGCTTTTTCTGCTGTGGGCTTTTCCGTAAAGCCCCAGCCATCAGTACCGTCCTCGTTCTTTATAGGCTTGATATAGCCGTACTTTTCGGACGGATAAGTAGGTTCGATACCCATGAGCGTTAGATTTTTCACGCCCGTGGATGCAGCTTCATAAAGCCTGTTTACGCACTCGAAATAAGAATCGTCCACATAAGGATCCACCGGGCATACAACGACCGCCTCGTCTCTAGGGACATTCATTACACAGTTAAGATAAGCAGTAGCAAGTGCGATAGCAGCAAAAGTATCTCTTCTGCAGGGCTCTACGGATACTCCGACATCAAGTCCCAGCTGGTTATGGATTGCAGATACCTGTGACTTCGATGTGGCGACTGTTACAACAGCATCAGGGTCTACAGCCTTGATCTGGCCATAGATGCGCTGGACCATGGATTCGTATTCTCCATTGTACTTTTTGAAGATCTTGATGAACTGCTTGGAGCGGATATCGTTGGATAAAGGCCAGAGGCGCTTACCTGAACCGCCGGAAAGTAGGATTATATTCATAAATTACCTTTCTGCCCTCATCGGGTTTTCGAGGAAGTCCTTATAAGCAAGCCTGATGCCGTCTTCAAGCTCAGTCTTGTATGTCCAGCCGAGCTTTGTAGCCTTGGAGACATCAAGAAGCTTTCTCGGAGTTCCGTTAGGCTTTGTCGTATCCCACTCGATACGGCCCTCATAGCCTACGACCTTTGCTACGAGCTCAGTAAGCTCCTTGATCGTAAGTTCTTTTCCTGTACCGGCATTAACAGTCTCGTCACCGCTGTAGTTATTCATGAGGAATACGCAGAGGTTGGCAAGATCGTCAACATATAAGAATTCACGCAAAGGTGAACCGTCGCCCCAGCATGTTACGGATTCCTTGCCTTCGACCTTAGCCTCATGGAAGCGGCGGATCAGAGCAGGAAGAACATGGCTGTGCTCAGGATGGTAATTGTCGTTGGGTCCGTATAGATTTGTAGGCATTACGGAAATATAGTCTGTGCCATACTGGCCGTTAAGATATTCGCAGTACTTAAGGCCTGAGATCTTGGCAAGAGCATAAGCCTCATTGGTCTGCTCGAGAGCAGAAGTAAGAAGGCATGACTCAGGCATAGGCTGGGGAGCCATTCTCGGATAGATGCATGAGCTTCCCAGGAACTCGAGCTTTTTGCATCCGTTCTTCCATGCGCTGTGGATAACGTTCATCTCGAGGATCATGTTATCGTACATGAAGTCAGCCTTAGCCTTGGCATTTCCCATGATGCCGCCGACCTTTGCAGCAGCGAGGAATACATATTCAGGCTTCTCCTCTTCGAAAAACTTCTCAACCTGATCCTGTCTTGTGAGATCAAGCTCTTTATGTGTTCTTAAAACGAGATTGTGATATCCCTGACGCTCAAGCTCTCTTACGATAGCTGAGCCGACCATGCCTTTGTGACCGGCAACATAGATCTTTGCATTTTTGTCCATCATATCAGAGCGCCTCTTTCATTGCTTTCTGCTGCTTAGCGAGCATTCTGTCGTGCTTAGCCATGATCTCGATAAGCTCTTCGTAAGTTGTCTTCTGGGGATTCCAGCCAAGGACAGTCTTAGCCTTTGTAGGATCGCCCCAGAGATTATCAACATCTGTAGGTCTGAACCATGCGGGATTTACGCAGACGAGCATCTTACCTGTCATAGCGTCATAGCCCTTCTCGTCAACGCCAGAGCCTTCCCAGCGGATCTCAATGCCGTTTGCCTTGAAAGCCTTCTCCGTGAAGTCACGTACTGTGTGCTGCTCACCTGTTGCAATTACGAAATCGTCAGGTGTCTCCTGCTGCATAATGAGCCACATGCACTCTACATAGTCCTTTGCATAACCCCAGTCACGGAGTGAATCCATGTTGCCGAGCTCCAGGTGATCCTGAAGTCCTTCAGCGATCCTTCCTACTGCAAGAGTGATCTTTCTTGTAACGAAGTTCTCACCGCGTCTTTCAGATTCGTGGTTAAAGAGGATGCCGTTAACAGCAAACATTCCGTATGCCTCACGGTATTCCTTGATCATCCAGAAGCCGTACTGCTTTGCTACAGCATAAGGGCTGTACGGATGGAAAGGCGTTGTCTCTCTCTGGGGAACTTCCTCGACCTTGCCGAAGAGCTCTGATGTGGAAGCCTGATAGATCTTGCAGGTCTTCTCTAAGCCCAACATTCTCATAGCTTCAAGAAGTCTTAAAACGCCGATGGCATCGACATCACCGGAATATTCAGGAACATCGAAGCTTACCTGAACGTGGCTCTGCGCTGCTAAGTTATAGATCTCATCAGGCATAACTTCCTTGATAATGCGGATAAGTGAAGTCGAATCGGTAAGGTCGCCGTCATGGAGCTTGATCTTATCCAGGATATGTTCGATACGGCCTGTGTTTGCGATACTTGCTCTTCTTGTAATGCCGTGAACTTCATAGCCCTTGTCCAAAAGGAACTCTGCAAGGTATGAGCCGTCCTGGCCTGTAATGCCTGTGATCAATGCTTTTTTCATGTAAGTATATCCTCCAAAACAATGTGTTAGCACAATATGGTTTTACATATGACCACATTATTATAAAGACGAACCCGTTTTCAAATTCATCTTTTAGCAGATAACTTACATTATATAGCTTTTTAATAGTGATGTCTTAAAAGCAAGATTACTTCAATAAATTATCTTACCATTCATTTTTTAGAGTATGCTTTATGCTCCAGATAAAGGCCTTTATCTTTATCAGAGGGCTCTTCTTAGTAATTCCGTTCTTGATCCTGACATTATAGTTATCAAGGATCGTGTTGTAATAGCCCTTGCTGGATCTGCCTTCAGAGGAATAAATGCAGACTACCCTGTTCTCGTGACGGAACTTATGACCCTTTAGATATGCCCTAAGGAAGAAATCGTAATCGGCGCAGATCTTAAACTGTGTATCAAAGCTGATCTCATCGAAGATCCTCCTTCTCGTAAAAGTTGCCTGATGGCAGAAGAACTTAAAAGCCTTAAGGTCTTCGATATCTTTGTCTGCAATATCAAGTTTTTTCTCATTGCCCCTGACGCGGTAGCTGTCACCGTAGATGACATCGATACCGTCATATTCTTTATCTGCGAAGACGTCTTCCAACACATCAGAATCTGCAAATGCATCATCTGCATTCATATAGATGAGCCATTCGCCACTGCAGTATCTTACTGCCTTATTCATTGCATCGTAGATGCCGTTATCTTTTTCTGAGATTACTTTAAAAGATATGCCCTTTTCTTCAAAACCAGATTTAAAACTTTCAATGATCTTAAGCGTACTGTCTTCCGATGCACCGTCAACGATCACATATTCAAGGTCTTTATAAGTCTGCTCAAGAACTGACTTCAATGTATTTCCGATCGAAGCTTCAGCATTATAGCAGACAGTGATCACGCTAACCTTTGTGCCCATAAAGATCTACCACTGGTGTCTGTACTGGACAGGAGACAAGCCTTCCACTTCTTTGAAGACTCTGGAAAAATAATGCGGTGCGCCTATTCCGACTTCATAACCTATCTCTTCAACGCTTTTGTTGGTAAATCTTAAGAGCTGCTTTGCATGAGTGATCCTTACAGAAAGAAGATACGATGTAATGGACATGCCGAACTGCTCTTTGAATGAATGCGTAAGATAGTGTTTGGATATAAAAAATTTCGCACATAAGAGATCTAAAGTGATCTTGTCTTTATAGTTCTCATCGAGGAAAGCCTTGACCTCAAGGACGCTCGCCTTCTTGACCGGCAGCGCCTTATCTTCCGGATGCCAGGATTCGGACATTATGAGCCTTAGAAGCGTGGAGAGCTTCTCATTAATCAGCATGTCTCTCATATATTCGCTGCTCTTGGCATACTTTATGAGTTCATCTAAAACGGCTGTAAAAGCATCTTTTTCGGAAGGCTCGAAAACAGGTCTTCCGCCTCTTTCACAATACTTGTTATAGATTGAAGACATCGAAGGTCCGTAGAAATGGCACCAGGTCAAAGACCAGAGATCTTTGCCGTCCGGATGATGCGAATAAGGCTTTTTGCAGTCGATAAATACGCAATCGTCCTTCTTCAGCTCGTATTCCCTTCCGGAATATTCCAAAAAGCCACTTCCGGAATTAACGATAAAGAACAGATAGGACTGCAGATTTTTTCTGGAAGATACGTGAGGCTTTAACGCCTTAAGGCTCCCTATCTCCTGAAGATGGAAAAGTGATGACCTTGCAAAAGTCGATGCCGTATAAAGGACACGGTCGGAATCTACGATCTTGGACTTGCTGTTAGTAAAGTAGTTTTCCATCGGCATGGTCCTTCTAGCTTTCCAGTTTTTTGAGAACAGTCTTCACGTTACCGGTTTTACTATAATCGCAGAAAAGGAAAATGTATATGACCGCAGAAGTATAAACAGGCTGTGCGAGCAAAGTCGTTATCAGGAACGAAGCGTTGCACAATATGAATTTGCGCTTGTCTTCTGCCCTGAGCAAAGCCTGAAGATATATGTTAATAAACAAAATGAAACCTACAATTCCGACAGATCCTATGGATGACAGGAATGCGATGCCCGCCTGTACTTCCGTCGAAGAATAATCCTTCATGAAGCCTGAACCGAACAACGGATCTTTGATGAACTCCTGATAAGCAAAATCGAATGCTTTGGACCTCTCGCTGTAAGATATATCCATTCTCGTGGAAAGACTTAGATTGCCGCCGCGCATGAGAAGGAAAACCGCAAAGACAACTATCAGGACAGGAAGGATATAGAAAACCAGATCCCTGGGTCTGATCTTATCAGATACTTTCTTAAAGCCTGTGATCTTCTCAAATACGAGCAAAGCAACGAAAATAACGAGTCCTGTAGCAGACAGGCAGCAGAATACACCGATAGCCAGGAATATCTTTACAAACCTGGTCTTCTTAAAGAAATCGCCTGCCCTGAAATATGCCCAGATATAAAACATCTGGCTTATTCCTACTTCTCTTCCTATGGACAGCATTCTCGGGATCTTGAACGAAGAAAAAGTGATATCACCGTAAGTCGGAGTAAACGGCAGATATACCGGCGAGATATAGGTGTATTTATAGTCGAGCATAAAGAGCTTTATCCTGTCCCAACCGATCGTCATGCCTAGAGCAAATGAAATAAGATACGAGATAGTACAAGCTATAAGAACTACCGTCAAAAGCCTGCCGAATGACTTCTCAACATTCTTTCTGCCAAGTACTGCAGCAGCGGCAAACGTGAATAAGACCCAGTAGATATAGATCTGAACGACCAGTTTGGTGCGGTCGCCGGGATCACTGACCATTCCGCTCACAAGACAATATGTGAAAAATGCAAAACACGATGCCAGAAGGACGATACTCTTTCTCTCGATCTTAAGATCCAGATTCAAAACAAGGCATGCCAGTCCGAACGCAAGACCAATGATCTGGGAAATATTTCCCAGAAGCATCGCTCTTGAAAACAGGACCATAAGGAGGAATAAAGCTCCAACGGTCACATAATAGAGTTTTCGTTCTTTCCAGATCTTAATTTCCATTTGCCAATCACTTACCGAGCTTTCGTTTTTCCGTGAGCTTCGCGTTATGCTTTAAAGCAAGCTTATGTCCTATCGCATTCTCATCTAACAACATCTTGTGATATACATCCTTGATCTTCTGCTTCAATGAGTTCTGCTTAACAAGACCATACTCGGCCTTAACAGCAACAGTATCCTGATATGTCCTTAACCTGTTCTGGTTGGAATAACCTTCCAACGAAAATTTCGCGAACGTGATATCCGTCTGCTTAAACTTCTTTCCGCCAAGATAGAGGCCTAAGAAAAGCTTATAATCAGCCGTTATATATTTCGGATCGAAAGATACGAGTTCACGTCTTGTGATGCTGGACTGATGGCAGAAAGGCATCGTCAGAGTAATATTCTTAACAGGTGATGCCTTATCTAAATACTGTTTATCTTCACCTATTCTGAAAACATTGCCGTAGATAACGTCATATCCGCTGACGTCATCCCTGAAAATGTCAGACAAGACGGTGCTGTTATACAAAGCATCGTCAGCATTGATGAATATGACCCACTCACCTGAAGCGATCTTACAGGCTTTATTCATTGCATCGTAGATACCTTTGTCAGATTCGGAAACATGTCTGTAAGTAATGCCTTTGGCTTTGAATTCATCATCATAGCTGCAAACGATCTCATATGTGGAGTCTGTAGACTTTCCGTCTACGACAAGATATTCAAAATCATTAAAATCCTGCGACAGAACTGACTCTATCGCATCCCTTATAGATTTTTCAGCATTTCTGCAAACCGTAATTACCGTTGCTAACATTTAAACCTCAAACGAACTCTTTTCAGGCAGGATCTTTTCAAAAGCTGCTGCAATTTTTTTCTGGGTATTCCCGAAATCAGTTCCCCTGTATTCATCATTTACGCAGGTAACTTTCTTCTTCTGCGAGCTGATGATATTACATATGCCGGATACGTCATCGCTATTTATCGCCGTATATCCGAAGCACTGCTGGGACTTAACGTTAAAGCGCCCTTCCAAAAGTCTCCAGTATCTGACAAGCCATACAGTGACATCTTCCCTGGATCTGAACTTGTGCATCTGAGTAGCAGACAAGAGTTCAGGCACTTCTTTCCAGACCACCTCAAAATCATGCTTAGTAAATGCAAGCGGCACGTGATAATCCCTAATCGCAGAGAAAGAAGTCCACGGCTTTAACAGTTTTAAAGTACGGTATAAAGACTTGGGATCTTTTAAGCTATACCATTTCGACTTATTCTCAGAAAGCACGCGCCTCATATCAAAATGCTTATTGATAACAAGCATATTGTTCATTCTCATGTATTCAAAATCATTACCCGGAGTAAGTATATCCAAAGCCGCAAAATCACATGGAATACCATTTTTAAAGAAATCTTCGGGCTTCATCGGAGCAGTCGGGAAAAAGTCATCATTAAATACAACAAAATGATCACTTAATCCGGGTATCTTATGAAGAGACATCTCAATTGCACAGGAATTAAAAGTCGGAAGAGCCTCTTGCGGCATATAATCCTTGTGATCGATCAGAACAAGCTTCTCGCAATTCGCATTAAGCCATTCAGGCTTCTGTCCGCAAGTAACGAAATAGACCTTATTTACCCAGGGAGCGAACTTTTCGACTCCTCTGAACCAGTAACGCATAAGATCCCAGTCACGGTATCTGTGCAAACCGGCATTATCCTCGGATATCTTGATCCCAAGATATTCATTTCTGGTTTTCTGCCATTCCGGATCGTTACCATCGACCCATTCAACTATGAAATCAATCTTGTCGCTCATATCCCCGCCGCTTTCTTGTAAAACTTTTCCAGCACTTTTATCTGCGCACTTATATCATAACCTTTTTCGGCGAATAAAGACCTTCTGTCACTTCTGGTCTTATACGCATCAAGAGAAGATTGGATCTTATCTGCCCACACCCTTGAATCATTATCAAGGCCAAGGCCCATAGTCTTTTCCGTGACAAATGATGCAGGAGAAACCGTATCAGAAACTATGCATATCAGATCTGAGGCCTGGGCTTCAAGCAAAGCAATACTTAAACCCTCATAGAGTGAAGGAAAAAGGAAAACATCCGCTGCCTGGAGCAGACGGTCAACATCATTCCGGCTTCCGAGGAACAGAACCTTGTCAGATAAGCCGGTATCGCGGACCTTATTTCTTATCCTGTCTTCCTCTTCGCCGTTGCCGACTAAGATCAGTCTGTATGATTCATCACGTGAACAAAGCTCGCTGAAGACATCAATGATCTTGTCATGATTCTTCTGCGTACGGAACTGTCCTACGTGAATAATAACCTTCTTCCCTTCAAGCCCTAATTCCTTGCGGACTTCAGCGCGGGTCTCTTCGTTATAACTGTATTTGGATGATTCGATAGCATTTGTAAGGAGCAGGTAATTATCACCACTGCATCTCTTCTCTCCGAAAAGCCATTTACCGGCTTCAGGAGAACAAGCGACATAAAAATCAGCATAGCGT
This sequence comes from Saccharofermentans sp., assembly GCA_016292155.1. Lineage (GTDB taxonomy): Bacteria > Bacillota > Clostridia > Saccharofermentanales > Saccharofermentanaceae > Saccharofermentans. The sequence goes on from JAEFBC010000029.1 coordinate 23,689, forward strand.
CTTAACAGGTGCTTTTCATACTTGAGATAAGCCCTGTGAAGATGATCTTTAAGCCCTTTGGGGTTATCTAGCTGATCCGTATTGTGGCTGTGCGCGATTCTTGCCTTTATGCCATGCTTTTTTGCGGCTCTGAGAGCTTCTTCACCTATTGCATCCATGTGGGTATGTACGATGTCATACTTATGCTCTCTAAAGAACTCATCAAGCTCTTGGTTATGGCGCTTTCTGTCTACTCCCCTTGCAGTTATCTGATAAAACCTGCAGCCTAATGATTCCAGATATTTCTTATCATCGGAAGTATCCGGTGTCTTATCAAAAATAAGGAAATCGATATGGAACATCTCACGATCAATATTCTTCACGATATTGATCATGACATTCTCTGTGCCGCCCTTTTTCAAAGGACATCCGAAAACAAACAGTATCCTTAAAGGGTTCATATCAGTTCCTCGTAAAGCTTCATATATGCCTCGTAAGTCTTATCCTTCGAAAACCTGAAAGAGCCCGTATCAAGCCTTTTCCCCGCATCACAGATCAGACCGATCTTATCAGCAGCGCTCTTAAGATCATGAGGTTCAACAATATATCCGTCATTTAAAGTCAGCGTCTCAGGAATTCCGGTGCAGTTATATGCGACAACAGGCGTTCCGCAGGCGATCGCTTCAACATTAGGGAGTCCGAAAGTCTCTTCAACGCTCGCATTGAAAAGAACATTTGCAGCGCTGTATATTTCAGCTAATTCCTTAGGGCCGTCTGTCCTTCCGATACCTGTCATGTTATCAGGCAGCAGCCTCTTCTCTTTGTCATTAAGACCGACCAGAACTATTCTGTATCTGTCGTCCAAGATCTTGGATAATTCAATAAAATCAGAAAGTCCTTTTCTGGTATCCCAAGTGCTCGCAACACCTAATACGATGCGCTTGTCACCTATATTGTATTTGATCCTGAAATTGCCAGAAGAAGGCTTAAAGACATTTGTATCTATGCCGTTGTAGATGACCCTGGACGGGATGTCTTTTAGGAACGAATCCTTAAGTTCACCTGCGAGCCAGTTAGAAACGCATACGAGATTAAGGTTCTTAACCGAGTGGAACATCTTATTCTTCTCTGCAAAATTCTTTGCCGAATTATCGCAGATCAGACTTGCCGGATAAGCTTTCTTCTGCGGGCAGCTGCTGCATCCGGTGAGCTTCCATTTATCACATCCTGCCATGCTGTAATAGCAGCAGTGACCTGTATATGCCCAGCAGTCGTGAAGTGTCCAGACAACAGGTTTATCTGCTTCTGCAAGATACTCAAAGAGCATCGGAACGTTTATGTAATAACCGTGCAGATTATGGAGATGAATGATATCCGGATCGTACTCTTTTATCTGCTTTATGAGTTTTGCCGTAGCTCCTTTGGAATAGTGACCTGCCTTATCCGTAAACCTCGTGAAGACACCGTCAGCATAAACAGAAAAGGAATTTCCGATCCTGAACGACGGAACATCACCGGGAACATCATTTCTCGCAAAAGCGACGACACCTTCACTCCCGCGCGCTTTTAACGTGCGGTAGATATCGACGGTGATCTTACCGGTGCTCAAATTTCCGAATGTGTTTATCTGAAGTACTTTCACTTTTTTAATCACCGGTCTGTCAGAGCTTAGAGATCACATCAATGTATTTCTCTATGCTAATGTCTTTTGTAAGATTCTTAACAAGATAATCGTGGCCTTTGGTTCCCATATCGGAAAGCTCTTTGCTGTCAGCATTATCAATGAACCATCTGATGTTCTCTTCGACAGCCTTATAGTCACCGGGCTCAGATACTTTTCCGCAGCCGATCTCCGAGATCAGCATCTCAATCTCGGAACCCTTTTCGAGCACAGCAAGAACAGGCTTGGCAACACCTGCAATGCCATAGAACTTACTGGGGCACGATACACCCTTGATCCCCTTGGCATTGACGCACCAGTGCACATCAGCGGCATTCAGGCTGTAGATGAGCTTATCCTTATCCTGATAAGGGATGAACTTAACAGAATCCATATTGTGTTCTTTAACATAAGCAGTGAGTTTATCAAGAACAGATCCTGCGCCGACGAATGCGAAAACAACTTCCCTGCCGTCAGGTGTCCTGCTTCCGTTAAACTTCTCAATAACCTTGATAAGTCCTTCGAGATCGTAGTAAAGGCCGATATTGCCCGAATACATGATGATGAACTTATTCTCTAAGCCATACTTAGCCTTGAATTCATTGATGCCGGGCTCATCCTGGGATAAAGGATATATCTGCTTTTCGTCGATCCAGTTGTTGATCATGGTATGGTCTGGAACTTCTTCACCCTTAAACCTGTTCTTCAATGTATCGACAAGGTCTCTGCCTACAGTGATAACGAGATCTGACTTCCTGCATGACTTCTTATCAAGGCTCATCGCGATCTTCATTACAGGCTTCATCTTCACATAGCCCGTAGCTTCGATCTGCTCAGGATTAAAGTCCTGGATGCAGTAGATAAACTTAGGGTGTTCACCCTTATCTGTCCTGATCTTTTTCTTGCCGTAAAGACCGAGCATACCGCCCATTATTGGAGGCTGGGATATTGTGAAGATATAATCCTGGTTGCCGGCTTTCTTAGTCGCCTTTTTTGCCTGTGAATAGTAAGCAAGAAGATTTTTGATCCTGCTCTTCTTACTGTTCTTGGAAAATTCCGGAACAGGGACTCTTAAGATCTTTACTCCGTTTAATTCCTCTTCGTAGATCTTCTTTTCCTTGTATTCTTCGGAGATCACGCCTGTATAGGACGGAACTGTACAGATGACCGTAACGTCAAAATCATCTTTCATTCCCTCTGCCATATCCTGAAGGATCTGGCCGGTTGAAGCGGCATCAGGTGCGTAGTAATGAGCGTAGATAAGAAGTTTCTTTTTCATCAGAGCTTCTCCATCTTTCTTATAACCCTGCCGGGATTGCCGACTATGACTGAACCTGCTTCGAACTTGCCTGATACAACAGCGCCGGCGCCTACAACGCAGCCATCGCCAAGCTCTGTACCTTTGAGGATTATCGCATTGCATCCGATAAAACAGTTCTTTCCGATCTTAATGGGCTTTGAAGGAACAAGGTCACTGTCGCCGCCGTTCTTATCGGCCAAAAGCTTATTTCTTGTCTCTGCTTCGATGGGATGGAAATCATTATCAAGGATCTTCGTATTACCGCCGATTGCTGTATTCTCACCGATCTCTATGCCTTTTCTCGCATAGACAGTAACACCGCTCATGCCGACGTTATCACCGATCCTGATATATGCTCCGGGTGCACGTGTAACGATAATTGTTCTGCTGTAAAGACCTACGAGATTAGACAGGAATGAGGACTTGATGGTGACATTATTTCCGATGTTAAGCTCGGCACCCTTCTTGTTATAGATTACGGGAACGCCTTTAAGAAGCAGGCCTTTGCCATACTTCACCTTAGTAGCTTTCATAACAAGCTTATACCAGTTGCTGTTCATGACCCCTCCTGTCAGTTCCTTTGCTTTCCCGGATGCGGATTATTTCGCGCCTCTGCCGGTAAATACAACACCTATCGTCTTTAAAAGGATCTTAAAATCAAGACCCAGGCTCCAGTTGGAGATATATTCTGTATCGAGTCTTACGACTTCCTCGAAGTCCGTGATCTCGGATCTGCCGCTTACCTGCCACATGCCTGTGATACCGGGCTTTACGGCCATTCTCGCACGGTGATGATAGTGATATTTCTCATACTCGTCGATCGTAGGAGGTCTTGTTCCTACTGTTGACATAGAACCCGTCAGCACATTGAAGAACTGAGGGAACTCATCAAGGCTTGTTTTTCTAATAAACTCACCGATACCGGTCTTTCTAGTGCCGTCAGGAAGGATCTTATTGCCGATGATACGGGGATCGAAATCCATCTTGAACATCATGCCGTCCTTAACGAGGTTATCATCCATGAGTTCCTGCTTCATCTGCTCGGCATCCATTCTCATGGAGCGGATCTTATAGATCCAGATATGCTGGCCGTTCTTACCGATTCTCTTCTGCTTGAAAAGTATAGGTCCAGGTGACTGGATCTTGATTATGGGTCCTACGATAATCATGATGAGCACGGCAATAATGCTTCCGATTATGCCTGCGAAGATATCGAAAACTCTCTTTATCAGGATCTGTACAGGAGTAGCATAGTTAACAGCAGTTGTAAGGACCGATGTTCCACCGATCTTCTCGGAGAATCTCTTTACGCCTGAACGTCCCATGTAAGGAACGTGATAATGAGTGGGAACAGCCATAGTAGCGCATGCATCCATGAGCCTTATTACTGCCCTGTCATTTATGGGTGCATCGATATAGACCGAATCGACCCATTCCTTAGCTATATACTGGGCAGCCTTCTTCATGTCGGATACGACAGGGATGCCCTGAACACTTGTGAGATTGGAGTTTTCGAGAAGGATAATACCTACGATATCGTAGCCGGCCCTGTTATCGCTTAACAGCTGTGTGACGATCTGATCCGCATTCTTCTCTGATACGACAACGAGCATATTATTACGCTCTCTTCTGAATCTGCTGTGCTGGAGGAAAAGTTTCCAGAGTGCTCTGAAACCGTATCCTGCAACCACATACAATAAAGCGGTTCCGCCAAGGACTGATCTGGAATAATATACGTCCTGCTGAGCCGAGAACAGATAGAACAAAACGATGGCAAATACATAGATGCTGTGCTTGCCGAATTCGATAAGTTCTCTTGCATAACTTCTCTTGATTACGTCATGAAGTGAATTATTAAGGACGATAACGAGAAGGTCAGCCAGGAAAAGCAATATACCCAGGTTCCTGTATGCATGGTTCAGATAGACCCATTCACCGAAACGTAAGTAATACACGAGCATATATGAGAGCTGAATGATCACGATGTCAAGCAGCATGAAGTCTATGTGCTTTGACCAGCCCTGTGCGTTTCTCTTATACACTTAAAACCCTCTTTTTCCTATTTCTGCGGCGGGAGCTTATCTATGATCTCCAGTCCCACCTTGATCTCTCTCGGGCCTCCCATGAAATCAGCCCTGATTATCGCGATCCTCTTATGACGGTTGACCTTAAGGATGCATCCTTCAAGTCCGTGCAAAGGACCGTATTTGATAATGATCTTGTCCCCTTCGATGACTCCTACTGACTCTTGTGCAATATAGTCATCGCCAATAAGTATTCTTAAAAACTTCTCTTCATCAGGTGATATCGAACTATACCCGTAGCCTGTTCCCAGGATCTTCGTAAAAGCATTGATCTTTTTTAAGCGCAGATAAAAACTGTCTACGTCATTTGTCTGAAAGAAAATGTATCCCGGGAATAGCGGCATAGTTACCTTAGTCCACTCGCCCTTGATACTTTTTCTCCGTTCAAACAAAGGAACGAAGATCTCTTCACCATCTTCTTTGACTTCGAGCTTCAATCTTTCTGCCAGTTTAAGCTCGTCGCCAGTGCGCACTTGAACTACGTACCACATGCCGATATTTTACCATTAAAGCCAAAAGTATTATAAATAATATATTTAAGGCAACTTGCGTCAGTTTTGGTGAAACTGTGTAAGAAAAATGAAAGAATCCTCCGTGAAAAGCTTCACAGAGGATTACTTCTAAAAAATCGCTGATTTATTAGCTTAAATGATGATTGCTCCGACGATCTTTGTTCCTGTGTTGTCGATCAGGGCAATCTCGTTGGCAACAGTCTTATAGAGTGAAACATTCCGCTGCTCCAAAAGAACTACACCATCGTAATCCGGAATGATCTTAAGGATATCAGGATCAGAGAACAGATCAGGCTTGTAATCGCCCTTAAGGCCAAGCTTCTTAACAGCTTCATCCATGGCCTTCCTATCGCCTGTACCGGTGATAATGATCTTATCCATGCCTTTGATGATGTTATTGTAGTTGTTGGAGATGAGCTTGATATTGTTATCAGCACTCATCTTTGCATCATCTTCAGACTTGATGTCGATGTACGCAGTATATTTGCATCTCTTGCCTGTGGGCTTTAATACGCCGATCTTCTTAACAGAACCGAACTTACAGAAGAACTGCGCCTGTGTAGCGATCTTCTTTCCGAAAACATAAATGAGAACAAGGATTACAGCTACAACAAAGGCTCCTGCGACAAAACCTATCAGGCCGTACTTTATGCCGGGCTTTACTGTTCCCCAGAAGCTTACGTTCATTTCAGGTGCATCCGCAGTAACAGGTGCCTCATCCTCTATATGTTCTTCCTTAAAATACTCAATGAGTTCTTCCTTACCGGATACTTTAAGATCTTTGGCAAGCTGGTCCAACGTATCGTTATAGCCTACGATCTGCTTCTGCAAAGTCTCGATCTTGGACGTCTGGTTTACCTGATTATCCCTGATAGAGGGATCAACCTTTACATTCTCCTGAATGCCTACAAGAGTAAGCGAATGATCTGTTACAGACTTCTTAAGCTTGTCATATTCAGTGAATACCTTCTTCTTTACCAGATCGATCACATCGTCTGTAAATTCTTGGGAAGGACCGATGACTCTTACGTTAAATGAAGCTACCTTGCCCGCAGAACCTTCAGCAGAAAGGATCGCGCCGTCAGAGATCTGGCTGTCAAAATACATAACTTCCTTAATGTAATCAGCCCTCAGATCATTTTTAGCTGCATATTCGTCGAGATAATCGCCGCCCTGAACCGCATTCTGATATGCAGCAACAAGAGCACGGTCAACGCCTCCTGCGACATTCTCGTTAACAGAGATCACGAACTGGCCCTTTGTCTCATAAACATTCTCAGCATCGATCTGCATATATACCGAATCAGAAAGATACTTTCTCTGATGTTCGATCTGAGAATTCACCTTAGCTGATGCATTTACAATATCTCTTGCTCTGCCGAGCTTCTGTATACGCTCCTCATACTCGACGTCAGTCTCTTTATCATCTCTGACACTTAAGCCGTTAGTGTAAGATGTAGAAACAGGGCTCTGCTTAATGATCTTGTATGCGAAAAGCGCGCCTCCAAGCACAACTCCGGCAATCAGGACAACCCCAAGATTTCTTAAGACTGAATAAAGCAGATCCTTAAGACTCAGCATGGAATCATTCTCATTGGAATCCAGCATCAGAACGACATTCTGGCCGTTAGAGTTAAGATCTGCCTGCTCCTTTTTATTCGAATCCATCTATTATCTCCTTAAAATAAATTATAATAATTATAAACTCAGCGTCATGTATCCACAAACTCGCAACCTATCTATATAGTAACCCGCATCATCAGACAACCTATCGGCAAAATGCCAAAATACACTCTAACTCCGCTTAAGATATTTCCAATTGTGATATGATTCAAATCAGAAAGAAACGGAGGCGTTAAATGAACAATTCCTCATTATCTGAAAACGAATTCAGTTTTCTCAAAAAGCTTATTTCCATTGAAAGCACAGGCTCTTCACCCGTAGAAGATGCTTCTTACGGCACTCTTCCCTACGGTGCAAAACCATTCTCTGCTTTAAAGTTCTTTTTGGACGATGCAGCTCAATCAGGCATTAGAACCGGCATCATTGATAACCGCGTCGGCTGGTGCGAGACAGGCCCCGAAAATGCGGCCCTCATAGGCATAGTCTGTCACCTGGACGTTGTACCATCAGGCGACGGCTGGAACACTGATCCTTTTGAACTGACACTTAAAGACGGTATCCTCTACGGCAGAGGAATCGTTGACGATAAAGGCCCTGCTGCAGCAAGCTATTTTGCCATGAAGAGACTTATGGCAAGCGGTTATGACTTCAAAAAGAGGATCCGCCTCATCCTTGGAACAGATGAAGAAAGAACCTGCTCCTGTGTTGAGACCTATGCCGCAAAGGGTGAGATCCCTTCATTCTCGATCACTCCTGATGCAGAATTCCCTGTAATCTATGCAGAGAAAGGCATAATGAATATTAAGATCTCAGAAGACAGTCCGTCTTCTGTAAAGGCCTCTGCCGGCACGGCAGCAAACATGGTGCCCGCTTTTAGCACTTGCACTATCGGCGGCAAGGAATACTCAGCCAGGGGCAAGACAGCACACGCTTCCAAGCCTGATCTTGGTGTAAACGCGATTTTCGAGATGATCAAGATGATGGACGAAGATAATGCCGACTATTCCTCATCTCCTATCTTAAGCTTTATTTCAAAAGAACTTGTCGGCAAGAGTTCCGCTGAATATACAGGATGTGACGTAACCGATGAATCCGGCAGCGTTACAGCCAATCCTTCCATCCTGAAGTGCGGTGAAGACGGTGAATCACTCGTCATCGACATCCGGTGTCCTGTTAGCTACAGCATGGATTCGATCACTTCTTATATAGCAATGAGAGCAGCTGAATACGGACTTTTCGCAGAGATAACTAATCAGATGGCTCCGCTCTATAAAGCTAAGGATCTGCCGGAGATCTCTGTTCTCACGGATATCTGGAAAGAAAACATGCCCTCATACAGCGGATATCTCCCTGAATACCTTGAGTCATATACTGAGCCTATTGCAATCGGCGGCGGCACATATGCGCGTCACATGCCCAATACCATTGCTTTCGGCATTCAGACGCCCTGGCAGGAAGACCAGTGCCATCAGACTAATGAATGCAGGGCTCTTAAGGATTTTGAGACAGACATAAAGGTCATGATAGAAGCGATCAAGGCATTATCCGAACAGTAAAATCTTTAACTTTAACAAAACAAAAAGCGCTGACCATAAGATCAGCGCTTTATTATTTCTGTTGTTGGTTTCTTATCTTACACGTCTGATGTGTGCGATGTTCTTTGCAGAGGAGAACTTGTCTGCGACTACTCCGTACTTGGCACCCTTAGCGTGTACATAAGTATCATTTCCGATGTAGAGCGCGGAGTGTTCCATAGTTCCGTCACCGTTACGGTCGAAGCAGATGATATCGCCGCACTGGATGTCTTCTTTTGCAACTTCCTTACCCTTCTTGGACTGGCTTGTAGCACCGTGAGGGAGCGAGATATTGTAGTAGTTCTTGTAGCAGTACATAACGAATCCGGAGCAGTCAAAGCCCTTCGTAGGAGAGGAACCGCCGGCGACGTACTTACACCCGATAAAGCTCTTTACGTACTTAGCGAAATCTCCGGACTTATCACCGACCTTGGTGGATGAACCGCCGCCGGAAGGCTTAGGTGTTGCTGTAGCCTTTGATCCTGAACCTGAGCTGGGTGCTTTAGTTGTGGTATAGCTTGCCTTTACATAGTAACCGGAGCTAGATTTGTACCAGCCGTTATCTGTCTCGGCAACTACGGATATCTTTGCTCCTTCCTTGATCGTGGAGAGCAGAGAATATGAAATACCCGGACCGGATCTTGTATTAAGTGAAGTCGTAGCGTAAACAGTCTTGCTTACCTTTGTCTCCTTAACGCCGTTTTTAGTTGTTGTGCTTGAAGAAGATTTTGTAGTCGTCTTCTTAGTAGTTGTCGTTGTCTTTTTCTTAGGCTTAGGAGTGTTTGTAGGTTTACGTGTAGGTGTATTTGTAGGAACAGGTGTAATAACTGTAGCAGACAGATCAGAATTCCTGATATAACCCTGAGTGCCGTCAGAAAGCTTAACAAGTGACCAGTCCTTATTATGTGAGATCCTTACAACCGTATCACCGACCTTAAGCTTGATCTCTTTATCAGTTGTCTTAGTATCCGGCTTGGCATCAGCTTTAACCTCAGTAAATTCTGTGGAAGCCGCATCCTCAGTCTTAACGGGAACGAGCGAGACATTACTCTTAAGCCAGTATGTACCGCCATCATATGTGACCGGATCTTCAGGATTGTTATTGTAATCGACTGTAACATCGGAAAAAGATGTAACAGCTACAAAAGTATAGTCGTTGATGGAAACATTAGGATTACCAAGGCTGATAGGAACAACACCTGTCTCAGAGACATTGTTATCTTCCTGCATCAGTTTCTCATAGAAATCCATAGAACCAGGAGCAAGAAGCGAAGGGCTCTGGAGACCAATACGGTCCTTTGAACCGCATTCATAAATGCAGATTGAACCGACAGCAAAGCTTGCCGCCAATACAGCCGATACGATATTGAACACTCTGTAATTCAATCTTATGTCTCTCCTTCTGCACAACTACTTCGCTTAGTACAGTGATTTTACCATTTTTGCTCTGCTGATTTCCTGCAAAATTAAGCAAAACTCGGGCAGATGCCTATAAATGCCACAAAATTGTAACATAAAATGCGAAAAATCGATGTTTTCGGGCTCAGTTCACGAAAATTAAAAACCTCCGTCACATGCTGTGCGGAGGCTATAATTAACAAGTTGGTGGCTCACTGGAGGTTCGAACTCCAGACCCCTTGATTAAAAGTCAAGTGCTCTACCGGCTGAGCTAGTGAACCATTTGGCTGGGGTGGCAGGATTTGAACCTACGAATGCGGGAGTCAAAGACCCGTGCCTTACCC
>JAEFBC010000173.1 GCA_016292155.1 Saccharofermentans sp.
AACTTACCGATCATGGAGTGCTCGGAAGTGCCGATGAGGTAGAGGTCCTCGCCCTCGATCTTGTACATCATGTTCTCCATCTCTGCAAAGCTCATAACGCCTGTAACGACGGAAGATCTGATCATGTAAGGCGGAATGTAATATGTGAATCCGCGGTCGATCATGAAGTCACGTGCATAGGACAGGCATGCGGAGTGAAGTCTTGCGATGTCACCCTTTAAGTAATAGAAGCCGTTGCCGGATGTCTCTCTTGCCTGGTCGAGCTCGATGCCGTCAAGCTTTTCCATGATGTCTACGTGATAGGGAACTTCGAAATCAGGAACGAAAGGCTCACCGAACTTCTCGATCTCAACATTCTCGGAATCGTCCTTGCCGATCGGAACGGAAGGGTCGATGATGTTAGGGATTACGAGCATGATCTTTCTGATCTGCTCTTCAAGCTCAGTCTCCTTGGCAGAGAGTGCTTCGAGCTCGTCAGCCATATCTGTGACCTGCTTCTTTACAACTTCAGCTTCGTCCTTCTTGCCCTGAGCCATGAGAGCGCCGATCTGCTTGCTGACCTTGTTGCGGTTAGCTCTTAATGCTTCAGCGCGTGTCTTGCTGTCACGGAACTCCTTATCAAGTTCGATTACCTGGTCAACCAGGGGGAGCTTTTCGTCCTGGAACTTGTTCTTGATGTTCTGTTTAACGATGTCCGGATTGGTACGTAAGAATTTAATATCAAGCATGTTGTCACCTCTAAAATAAATAACCTACATATTTTATGCTTAGAATCAGTTAGTTTCAATCTGTCTGAACTGACATATTTCCGTCGTAGTTGCCTGAAGGATAGTTGAATTTAGGATCCCACAGGATGAATTCTGTTATGCCGGCGTCGTGGATCGCCTTGATCTGTGAGTTGATCTCCCTGTAGCCGTATTCCATATAATTGCCCTTGCCGATATAAGATGCCGTGAAAGCCTGCAGATAAGGCCTCATTGTCGTGAATCCGGGCTGAACATAAACCGGCCGGCATTGGTGAAGAACGCTGTAGACGATGAGGTAAGGCTCCTTATCGGGTGTCTTGAAGACATGGCCGCCGAGCATTGTTCCCAAAGCATAGTGCGAAGGATATAACATCGGGCAGCAGGAGTCGATCTCAGTCATGCCCAGAGTACCGAAATCCTGGCCGATGATGCCGGCGTCGAGCTCTGATGTAAGAACGATACCGAAGATATCTGCAGAAACGGGAATGCCGTGTGTATCCTGGATCTTGATCCTTGCTTCCTGAAGGAATCTGTTTACGGCCTCAGCCTTTGTAGGGGTCTGGCCTTCCTCGCCATAGTAAGGCTTAGCCTTGTTCTTGGTGGAGCCTGCAGGGAAACGGACGTAGTCGAACTGGATCTCATCGACGCCGTGCTCAACGCCTTCCAGTGCGATCTCGATAAGGTAATCCCAGTTCTCAGTGTTATAAGGGCTCAAGAAGGGGTTGTTGCCTTCATTGCTGAAACGTACGACATTGCCGGAAGAGTCGGTGATGGCTCTTTTAGGGAAGTGTGATGCTGCAAGTGAATCGTTGAAGCAGACGACACGACCGATTACTCTGACGCCGTTGTCGTGGCACTTCTTGATTACCTTGTCGATGTCATATGCATCCCAGACATAGCCGATCTCCCTGGCTGTCTCGTTCTTTGTCTTGAAGGGGATACCGTATTCCTGCTTGAGATTGATTACAACGGAATTCATTTCGCTGTTCTTGCAAAGCTCGATCGCCTTGTCGAGATTGGTGCAGGTACCTATATAAAGGCCTTTTACTTCAAAGTGTTCAGGCTTCTTAACGTCTTCTTCCGCGATCTCCGGCAGCGGGCGCCAGTAGCTCTCGGCAAGTTCGGATGAGACTAACTGCTCCGTGTGATAGACGATGGGATCTGTCATCGTCGTGCTCTCTGTAGTGTTGGTAACCAGAATAGGAAGGTTGACAGTCGTCTCTCCCGTGTTGACGTGACGGATGATCTTGGTAATGCCCAAAGTCACCAGAACGACTGCAAGGATCGCTGCTACGGAGAGCAGGATCGTAAGCAATCTCCTGAGTTTTGCGAGCTCAAGATTGTCCTGATTATTATGGTTATTATTTAAGTCATTATTATTTAGCATAGGACAATTATACAGACCTGCCCCAAAAAGAACAAATAACTCCACGCAAAGCCTGATGACGTGTGATAAAATCGGGTTATAAACATTTGATTTTATTAGGGTTGGCAGGATATGATCGTTCGTAATTGTTCAGGCGGAATCGTATTTATCGGGGATAAGGTCCTTCTTGTCTGCAACGATAAGCATGAATGGGGTTTCCCCAAAGGTGCAGTCAAGGGAACCGCAGATCTGTCGCTGTCTGATTTTGCCAGGGAAAGAGTCCAGATAGAGACCGGTGTCGAAGCGAGGGTTATCGCTCCGTGCGGAAAGACCAATTACGAGTTCTATTCGATCTCCAGAAGAAAGCCTGTGCATAACAATATCTCATGGTTTGTTATGGAGGCAAAGACCGACGGATGCGAGGCTTTCCCCGATTCAGGCACGGTCGACTGCAAGTTCGTCGGAGTAGGACAGGCACTTGATGAGATCACATACAGCCAGGATAAATCCCTTCTTATGATGGCTTATCAGAAGTACAGGGAGAGCATTAAGGATTGAGCCCTAACGTTACGCTGAGCAAGACCGGTGATTCCAAGATCGAAGTTAAGAAGTCGGTCTTTATAGGCAGGAGCTTTCATATATCATCCCCCGAAGAGGCGGCAGAATATCTCGCGCAGGAACGCAAGAAGTATCCTGATGCAAGGCACCTTTGTTATGCCTGGGTTATCGGAGGAGAGAATTCCAGACAGAAATCGAGCGACGACGGCGAGCCGCAGGGAACAGCAGGCCAGCCTCTTCTGGAACTCCTTACTTCAAACGGCTTTACCGATTCAATGATCTGCGTAACAAGATATTTCGGAGGTACGCTCCTTGGAACGGGCGGACTTAGAAGAGCTTATTCAGACAGCGGAAGACAGGCGCTTGAGGCAGGCGAGCCGGTAACGCTTATACCGGCGCTTAAATGGAGGAGGAATATCTCCTATCCTGCTTTTGAGATGCTCTCAAGGAAGGCTTCATCTTCCGGATGGACCATCGAAAACATCGAATACGGCCAGGATGTCGAATTCGATATCCTTGTTCCTCAGGAAGCCGAAGATGACATCAGGAGGTACTGCCTGGACTTAACAGGAGGAGAGCTGGTATTGGACGATCCGGATAAGCTCCTCATGAAAGGTCCCAGAGTATCCATCTCCTGACTTGCGAATTGATTTAAAATCGCCCAGAATATGTAGAGCAGACGGGATAGACTTATTAGGAAGTATCAATTAGAGGAAAAAGTCATGGAAAACGAGAATAACGAACAGATAAAAACACCTGAAAGAGGTCCTGCACCCACCAAAAAGGAAAAGACATACCGCCAGGCATTGATCTTAATGTCCGTGCTCCTTCTGGCGTGCGTTATATTTTCGGGATTTCAGACTTTTTATATCTTCAGGATGAACAGCGGCCTTGAGGGCACACTGACTTATAACAATTACTATAACAAGCAGATCGAGGAGCGGACTGAAGAAGAGTATGTGGATCCGATCGAGGCGATCGAGAATTCCAGGAATGCGGCCGCCACAGGACTCCCGGACCCCTGGTTTTCTCTGGAGGATGCGGCATCTGTCAACAAGAATAAGCTCTCCACAGTCGAGATAGTTAAGCTCGTGAGCCCAGCAACCGTATCACTCAGCGTGATCGGCGTAGATGACAACAAGGAGACCAAGCTCGGCTCCGGCACGGGCTTCATTATTACTGAAGACGGATATATAGTTACGAACCAGCATGTGGTCGTTCTGGCTGACAGGGCTGTAAGCACTTATTATGTTACGGTCATTCTTCCTGATGAGAAGCAGCCTGTAAGGGCAAAGGTCATAGGAAGCGACGCGCAGACAGACATTGCCGTTCTTAAGGTCGATACGGACAGAAAGCTTCCCTGTGTCACTCTCGGCGATTCCGATAATCTCCAGGCAGGTGAGCTTGCGGTTGCGATCGGAAATGCGATGGGCACATTAGATGACACGGTCACGGTAGGAGTCATTTCAGCGCCCTCCAGAGAGATCAACAGGAACGGTTATTACGTTGACATTATCCAGACTGACGCTGCGATCAATCCCGGCAACAGCGGCGGCCCGCTTATCAATTCCTTCGGTGAAGTAATAGGCATCACCAATGCGAAGATCATCTCTTCCACATCGGAGAATCTGGGATTCGCGATCAGGATCAATTCCGTAAAGAAGATCATTGAGGACATCATCAACTATGGAAAGGTAGTAGGACGCCCTTATCTTGGAGTATCCGTTACTTATGTATCTGATGATGCATATTTCGGCGCGAAGGGCGGAGTGTATGTTGCCAGCATGGTTCCCGGCGGTCCTGCTGAGAAGGCCGGATTAAAGATCGGCGACATCATACTGAAGCTCGACGGTGTTGAAATAAAAGAGACCGGTGATATTATTAAGGTGCGCGATTCGCATAAGGTCGGCGATGTTATCGAGGCCATTATCATACGTGACGGCAAGGAGCTGACACGCAGCATCGAGATCGGTGACAGTGCCGACGCCAATGATTAAATAATTAATTGAACAAGGAAGTACTTATATGAGAACAGACGGCAAAAAAACAGGAACCAAGATCATGGCTTGGATATTGATCGGAGCTATGCTCCTGACGTTTGTTTTCGCGATCATAGTCGTACTCATCCAGCAGTTCAGCATGAGCGGCGTTCAGTAAAGATCAGCAGTTACAATTAAGTTTTAGGGTACGTCCTTTATCTGGGCTAATCCGTCGTTATTGAACTTCCAGAGGTATTCACCGGCTTTTGACTGGATGAATTGCTGGAGGTTATTCATGCTCAGGAAGCTGTTTACCATGTCATACCACTCAGGGTTGGGCGATTCTGATATGAAGTAGACGACGTAGAATGTGCCGTCGATATCGATCAGGGTCTTATCGCCAAGCTGTCTGTCTTCTGCGAAGATCCAGTCAGCGAGGGCAGACTGGTATTTTGCCTTGTAGATCTGGCTGTCGTGAAGCACGGACATCTGACCTGCAAGGATATAGTCGTTATAAAGGTTCTCTACTTCATTGCAGCTGTCCGCATCATCGATGAAATCGTAGATCTCCTGTGCCAGAGCCTGTGTTGCAGCGATATCGGGCTTGATATCGTCGCCTTCGCCTGTCTGGACGTTGGCAGCGATGATGTAGCAGTTGCGGAGCTGCTCGGACATACGTACTCTTGAAACGAAGACAAGGATGATAGGGAAGCCGTCCTCGTCGTGGAGGATCACGGAGTCACCGTCTTTTCTGGACTCGTCAAAGAGCCAGTCCCTGAAATCGTCATGGGAAATGTCCTCATAACGGCAGTTGGGAACAAGAGTGGAATCCGCCTGCTCGAGAGTCTTCTTTTCGATGCCTGAGAAGTAGGGAGCTGCGCAGGATTCGAACTTGGAAGGATCTCCGGCCATTGCGTCGATGATCTTCTGGCATCTGATGTTGGCTGTATCGATAAATGACTGGTCTCTCTGTTCGAAAGTCATTCTGAGGATCTTATAGCTTACGAGGTCGTAGATATTTCTGGACTGGTTGTATGCTTCTTCCGCCTGCTCGTCGGATGCTGACAGCTGCATGAGCTTCTCGCCGTCCGCGTAGTCTTCAGTGAAGTACTTCTTGGCAAGCGTGTTGATGATGCACTGCTCGTCTACCTGGCTTCCGAAAACGCCCTTGATGTATGTGTCGAGAGGTACACCGAGTTCGTCAGCCTTGCCCTTGAGCCAGTTGATGTAGGCGTTGGCACGGTCGTAGTGGGGCTGCTCGATAGTAAAGCCCTGTGATGTGGCATCGTCGTAGAGGATATCCATCTTCTGGAGATCCTGAGCCGTTACGAATCTGAAGTATTCTCTGTAATTTGCGAAATTCTCGTCATCGAGGTAAGGGGAGGAGAGCTTCTCTTCTGCGTCGGCAGCGAAAAGATCGACACCTTCGCTCAGGAGCTCGTAATGATACATAAAGCTGAATTCAGCGCTGGAAACATCCCTGTCCTTGATCGTCAGAGGGCTTATGAAGGACTTGTCCATGCCCGAATCAAGGAAGAATGTCATGACTGCGATCGCCGCTACCACGATAACGCCGAGTATAACAAAGGCTAATCCGGTGTTGCGCCTTGTGGCCTGATCGTCAAGAGCGGACTCGTTCCTATCAAGATTGATCTCTGTCGGGATCTCTTCGGATGTAAAGTCTTCAGCTTTGCCGCCTTTGGTCTCAGGCAAAGCGGGAATAACCGGTGCTGCGGACAGTTCCTGTGACTTGCCGGTAAGCAGCTCAGGATCGATCTCTGCAAGGTCACTTAACGTGACACTCTTCTTGGGTGCCTCAGCAGGTCCTTCCATAAAGTCATCGGTAGGCGTGCCTTCACCGGACTCAAGGACTTCAGAATTTATAAGCTCCCCGTTAAGCTCAGGCTTACGGGCTTTATTGTCATTGTTCTTGTTGCGTTTACCCTTCATATTCTCCCCTTCAAATAAGATACAGGTTAGTGTCACTTTAACATAAAAGAAGAAACAACACGGTCAATTTGTGCTATTATTAACACGTTTGTAATCTAAAAATAATAAATAAAGGGTATATATGTGGGGAAAACCTAGTTCAATATTGAAAGA
>JAEFBC010000174.1 GCA_016292155.1 Saccharofermentans sp.
AAGAACATCATCCCGCCTAAGGAGATCCAGGCAGCGATGGAGAAGCAGATGAAGGCTGAGCGTGAGAAGAGAGAAAAGATCCTCATCGCAGAAGGTGAAAAGGAATCTGCAATCAGAGTCGCAGAGGGTGAGAAGGAAGCAGCTATCTTAAGAGCTGAAGCTAAGAAGCAGGCTGCAATCAGAGAAGCAGAAGGTCAGGCTCAGGCTATCCTCGCAGTTCAGGAAGCTACAGCTAAGGGTCTTCAGATGGTCAAGGATGTCGGCGCTGATGACGGACTTATCGCAATCAAGGGCCTTGAAGCTCTCGAAAAGGTAGGCCAGGGCGCATCTACAAAGATCATCATCCCTTCAGATCTTCAGGGCATTGCAGGTCTTACAACTACAATCAAAGAGATTGCAAAATCATAATTTAAGACTTAAAAGTCTTCGGAGGTAAAATCGTATGGATTACGGTATGTGGAATGACAGAACCAACATGAGTATGCTCACAGACTTCTATGAGCTCACTATGGCTAACGGTTATCTGAACAGCGGCAACAGGGACAAGATCGTTTATTTCGATATGTTCTTCAGAAATATCCCCGAGAACGGCGGATACGCTGTCATGGCAGGTTTGGAGCAGGTAATAGATTACCTCTCGAGCCTCAAGTTCTCAGAAGATGATCTCACTTTCCTGAAGGAAAACTATCACTTCAACGAAGAGTTCATCAGCTATCTCAGAGGTTTTGAATTCACATGTGACGTCTGGGCTATCCCGGAAGGAACTGTTGTATTCCCCAAAGAGCCCCTTGTTAAGGTAAGAGGTCCTATCATCCAGGCCCAGCTCCTTGAGACCGCACTCCTCTGCACGATCAACCACCAGACACTTATTGCCACAAAGACAGCCAGGATCGTAAGAGCAGCTGAAGGCAGACCCGTCATGGAGTTCGGTGCACGCCGTGCGCAGGGCTTCGACGCTTCCGTTCTTGGCGCAAGAGCAGCTTATATCGCAGGCGCAGCAGGCACATCCTGCACGATCTGCGGACAGCAGTTCAACATTCCGCTTTCCGGAACAATGGCTCACTCCTGGGTAATGCTTTTCGACAACGAGTTCGAAGCATTCAAGGCATATTCACTCGCATATCCTGACGGAGCACTCCTGCTCGTAGATACATACGACGTTCTCCGTTCAGGTATTCCGAATGCGATCAAGTGTGCCAAGGAAGTCTTGGAGCCCATGGGCAAGAGACTCAAGGGCATCCGTATCGACTCCGGAGACCTCACATACATGACTCAGAGTGCACGTAAGATGCTCGACGAGGCAGGACTTACAGACTGTAAGATCACTGTTTCCAACGCTCTTGACGAATATCTCATCAGAGATCTTATAAGCCAGGGTGCTTGCATCGATTCGTTCGGTGTAGGTGAGAGACTCATCACATCCAAGGCAGAGCCTGTTTTCGGCGGCGTATACAAGATCGCTGCAGTTGAAGCTGATGACGGCACTATCATTCCTAAGATGAAGATCTCCGATTCCATCGGCAAGGTCACAAATCCCTGCAGCAAGAAGATCGTAAGATTTTACGATAATGCTACGGGCAAGGCTTTGGCTGACGTTGTTATGATCGCTGACGAAGAAATCCCTAACGGCGAACCTTATGAGATCTTCGATCCTGACAACACATGGAAGTCCAAGGTGCTTGAAAACTACAGAACCAGAGAGATCATGGTCCAGATATTCAAGGAAGGTAAGCTCGTTTACAACAAGCCTACTATCGGCGAGATCAGAGCTTACTGCACGACAGAGCTCGATTCACTCTGGGATTCCGTTAAGAGATTCGAGAATCCTCACAACTACTATGTCGACCTGTCACCTAAGCTTTGGAAGATCAAGGACGACATCTTGAGATCTTACAGAAGAAGATAAGGAGTAAAAAACATGGCTAATCCTATTGTCACAATCCAGATGAAAGACGGCGGCGTAATGAAGGCGGAGCTCTATCCGGAGATCGCGCCCATCACCGTCCAGAACTTTATCGACCTCGCATCCAAGGGCTTTTACAACGGCCTCATTTTCCACAGAGTCATCCCGGGATTCATGATCCAGGGCGGCGACCCTAACGGAGTCGGAACAGGCGGCCCGGGCTACTGCATCAAGGGCGAGTTTTCTGCCAACGGATTCAGGAACGACTTGAAGCACACAAGAGGCGTTCTTTCCATGGCACGTGCTATGGATCCTGATTCTGCAGGCTCACAGTTCTTCATCATGCACGAGGACTACCCGTCATTAGATGGTCAGTACGCAGCTTTCGGAAAGCTCATCGAAGGCATCGAAGTAGTCGATAAGATCGCTTCTGTCAGAACTGACTATTTGGACAAGCCGTTAGAACCCCAGCAGATCGAGTTCATGACTGTCCAGCTCTAAAATAAGACTTTAACTTAAAACGTAGACGGCGGAGGGTTAAAGGAAAGGATAATGAAAGAAGTTAAGCAGTTAGGGGATACTTCAAAGACTAAGAAGACCGTATCAAAAGACAGGTCTTCCAAAGAAGCAAAGAGTATCACGATACCTTACCCCTGGCTTTATGCTTCGATCGTCCTTTTCCTTACGATCCCGCTGTTTATGTTTTTTCTGGGATATCTAAGACTTGTTGTCAGCATCCCTTTAACGCTGATCTTTGCAGGGATCGTTCTATTCTGCGTCTCTGACTGCATGAACGGCCCTGACGGAAACAAGCTTTCCGGATCAGACAAAGATCTTAAGATCCCGTTGGCGTATCTCATCGGATTCGCAGTCACTTCGCTGGCTGTATCATTCGTGTCCGGCGTCGGGGAATATATCTACACTCTTCAGGATCACGAATTCAGACGTGCGATCTTAAGGGACCTTATCAATTACGACTGGCCGGTCATCTATAACTACAACACCCAGACAAATCCTGAAGTTATAGAGATCTTCGGAATGGCTTCAGGGCAGAGGGCGTTCTCCTACTATTTCATCTACTGGATGCCTGCGGCACTTGCCGGAAAAGCATTCGGATTTGATGTGGGCAACTTTGTCCTGTTCATATGGAATTCTATAGGCATCTTCCTTTGCCTTTTGTCTGCGGGCGCCGTGATAAAGAAAGTTACCGCGTGGGTACCTTTCATCTTTGTATTCTTCTCCGGCCTCGACATCATCCCGAACCTTGTATATGAACTGACCCATTACAGCGACTGGCGCTGGTTCGAAGGCTTCGTTACGTCGATGTCCTATGTAAGCAATTTCAGGGAGCTCGCGAGCGTATTCAACCAGATGATCCCGTGTTTCCTTGTGGTCGCGGTCCTTCTTCTGTCCTGCAACACGAGGTCGATGGGACTTACCGCCGGCATCCTTTTCTGCTATTCGCCGTGGGCGGTGTTTGGAATCATTCCGATGGTTCTTGCCTTCCTTTTTGGAAAGAACTTAAGGGCAGAAAAGCTTACCAAAACACTCTCCAACGCATTCAGCCCTGCAAATATCGCTTCGGCAGTTCTCATCCTTACGATATTCGGAAGCTATTACATGACCAATTCCGGCGCGGTCAGCTTTAAGGGTTTTGCGTGGGAATATTTCTCCAATCCCGGCTGGTTCATCCTCGCATATCTCGTCTTCATTCTGATCGAAGTTATTCCTTTTGCCCTGATCCTTTATAAGCGCGAAAAGAATAACCCTGTATTCCTGGCTGCCCTTGCGACACTTCTCATCCTGCCTTTCTACAGAGTCTCCGAAATGAATGACTTCACGATGAGAGGCTCTATGCCGGCGCTGTTCTTCTTCTGCATTCTCATGTGCGGCGTCGTTCCTGAAGTAATGGATCAGAAGAATACACCGACGACCAGGAAGGGCTGGCTTAAGTCCGCGGCAATAATGCTCACGGTTATCCTCATGACGTTCCCGACGCTTTTAAATCTCTTCGTTATCTTCGGTTCAATGATCCAGGGCGATAAAGGCAATGAGGAAAACATCGGTTCACTGGGAAACATCAGGCAGGCCGAATACGCGGAAGTAATAGAGGAGCAGTTCTTCGCGGAAGGCTATGAGGGAAGCTTCTTCTACAGATATTTTGCAAAATAAAAAAGGCGGTAGATACCGCCTTTTGTTTTAGTCTTTTGATTCCTCGGAAGTAATGTAGATCGGCCTTGCCTTGGCCTCTATGTAGATACGTCCGATGTATTCACCGATAAGTCCCAATGCCATCAGGATAAGTCCGCCGATAAAGAGGATGAAGCAGAGGAGTGAAGGGTAACCCATGATGTTCGCATCCATCCAGAACCGTCCGATTATAGCTCTTATGAAGTAGTAGAGCATATAAGCAAAGCCCGCGAACGCAAAGAAGAAGCCCATGTATGTGGCGATACGCAAAGGGGCGGTGGTAAATGCCACAATGCCGTCTACTGCATATCTGAAGAGCTTCCAGAAGCTCCACTTGGTCTCGCCGGCAACACGCTCGACGTTCTCATGCTCTACCCACTTGGTTCTGAAGCCTACCCAGGCAAAGATACCTTTTGAGAATCTCTGGCGCTCGGTAACGCTTAATATCGAATCAACGACTTCGCGCTTCATGAGGCGGAAATCTCTTGCACCGTCTGCGATCTCAACGTCGCACATGCGGTTGATGAGCCTGTAGAAGCGGCGTGCAAACCAGCTCCTGATCTTGGGCTCGCCCTTACGTGTAACACGTCTTGCTGCGACTATATCGTATTCGCCTGAATCCAGGTCTTTGATCATCTCGGGAATGAGTGACGGGGGATCCTGCATGTCGGCATCCATGATGGCGATGTAATCGCCCTTTGCCTTCTCCATGCCGGCATACATAGCGGCTTCCTTGCCGAAGTTTCTTGAGAAGAAAATGTACTTAACGCCCTTGTCGTTTGCGGCGAGTTCTTTGATGACCTCTGCTGTCTTATCGCGGCTTCCGTCGTTTACGAAAATGAATTCGTAATTCCTGTCTGCGTCGTCAGTTTTCCTGACTTCGCACAGTGCTTCATAAAGGAACGGAAGGGAAGCTTCTTCGTTATAACAGGGAACGATAAGACTGATCAGCACCGCAATTCTCCTTTGATCATGCAAACGCTTCAGGTTCCACGTCTGCTTGTCAGTATATTTAATCTATTTGCGGTAATTGCGCGAACGAAGTGAGACGCAGCCGCAAATAGATTAAATATTCTGTTTGTATTATAATCAAAAAGTATTGTCAGTTACAATAATTTTAGCCGAAGAAAGGGCGGAACACTAATGAAAGAGCTATCGAGTCTTGATGGCAAGTCCTCAAAAACCAAGACCACTGAACCATCACTTAAAATCTCTT
>JAEFBC010000175.1 GCA_016292155.1 Saccharofermentans sp.
GATCACCCTGACGATAAAGAAGTGTCCCTTTATCGGAAGCGCGGATAATTGAGTTATCAGGTATCAAAGTTTATAATTAGGCACGTCATTTACGAAAGATGGAGGAATTTATGTCAGAAAACAATTCGGGCGCATTTGTACCGCAGTCAGACAACAGAGGCGGCGACCAGAACAGAGAAAAGCGCCAGAAGTTCGACCCTGCAAAGCAGGACGGCCGCAGGAACAACTACAACCGTAACCGCAGAAGAAGGAATAACGGTCCCAGACAGGGCGGATATGACAAGAAGGGCGATAACGCTGAGATTCAGGCTGAGGGCAAGAGCCAGAATCAGAATCAGAACCAGAATCAGAACCGCGAGCGCAATTCTGACAGACAGAATAACCGCGACAGGAAGTTCAATAACAAGCGCGACCAGAATCAGGGCGGCGAGAAGAGAAACCAGCAGTTTAACGAGCGCAAGCCCAAGAATAAGCGCCCCAGAGAGTTTGGCGATGAAGTTGCAAAGAATGTCAAGAAGGTCGAGACCATCGATGACATCAGAAGCGATAACGCCAGAATAACCAAGGAAATCTATCTTGAGATCGCATCTCTCAAGAATATTAATCTCAACTGACGATGAAGGGCATATTTATTACTTTTGAAGGCATTGACGGGTGCGGTAAGAGCACACAATGCGAGATGCTTAAGGAATACCTTAAGGATAATGGCAAGGACTTCATTTTCGTCAGGGAACCCGGCGGAACTGTTATCGGCGAGCGTATAAGGGAGATCCTTCTCGATAAGAAGAATACCCAGATGACAGCCAGGACCGAGCTCCTTTTATTTGAGGCAGCAAGAGCCCAGATAACGGATGAAGTCATTAAGCCGGCATTAGAAGAAGGCAAGATCGTCCTCTGTGACAGATTTTTCGACTCTTCTTCAGCATATCAGGGAATGGCAAGAGGCATGGGCATGGAGTTCGTTGCAGGCCTTAACATGGCTGCTACAGGCGGTATTAAGCCTGATGTGACTTTCTTCTTTGATATCAGCGCCGAAGAGGCATTGGAGAGAAGAGGCAAGAGGGGCGAAGCATCCGACAGGATAGAGCTCGCCGGCCTTAAGTTCCAGGAAGATGTAAGACGCGGATATCTGGAACTTGCAAAGGAATCTGACGGACGTGTCATTACGATTGATGCGACGAAGGGGATAGATGAGATTTTCGAAGTGGTGAAGGATTCGTTGAAAGGTAAGATCTGATGGCATTCTCGAAGATAACAGGACAGAAGCAGATCAAGCTCAGATTAGCTGCCGAAGCTCAGAGGAGAGGCAGCGGAGCATACATGCTTACAGGCCCTGTGGGAATGGGAAAGCGCCTTATCGCAGAAGAGTTCGCCAAGGCACTTATGTGCTCTGACGCAGGTCCTGACGGAGCGTGCGGAGTATGCTCCAACTGCAAGTATTTCGATAACTTCACAACGCCTGACGTAACGAGAGTCTACGAACCTGCTGAGACAAAGAATGTTAAGGTCGATTTCATTAAGGATTACGTCGTTGCAGAGTCTTACTTAAAGCCTCAGTTCGCAAGGACCAAGACGTTTATTATCGATTTTGATTACCTGGGCATCGAGAGCCAGAATGCGCTCCTGAAGTCCTTGGAAGAACCTAAGAAGGATGTCGTATTCATCTTGACGAGCTCCAATACTGATGCCGTTCTTGATACGGTAATGTCCAGAGTTACGGAGATCAAGTTAGATCCCTATTCTGAGGAAGAGCTTGAAGAGATCGTAAAGGCGAACTGCCCCGATCTCGATGAAGCGAGAATCAAGACCGCAGTATACAACAGCGGCAAGATCCCCGGAAAGGCCATAAGCCTTGCCATGGAGGATTCAGGCGTAAGCATAAGACACGAGATCAACAGCATCATGATAGCAATGCCGACAAGCTCATATATCGATGTGCTCGAAGACTACTGCGAGGTGCTCACAAACTTCAAGGATGACGCGAAGATCGTTGCATCTTCGATACTTTTATTCCTTGACGATGCGGCAAGACTTATCAACTATCCAGACTGCCGCAGGATCAATAACGAGATAGACAGAGAGGCAATCGAGAATTTCGTTGCCGGCAATAAACATATAACAACACTTAAACTGGGAAGATGCAGCGAGGCGGTAAATACCTTTTTAAGGGCTTTGGAAGTTAATTCGAACTTCGATTCTTCCGCGTCTGCCATGCTTCTTCGAATACATGAGGAGCTCAAGAAATGAAGATCGTTAATTTAAGAACAAGAGATGCCGGAGTTACGCTGAGGTTTTCCTGTGACGGCTATTCGCTCGCATTAGGCGATGCCGTTATGGTCGAACTCGAGACCGGTGAAGAGATAGCCTTTGTCGCTCAGGAGCCCTACGTGGAGAACACGAAGGAAGAGATCCCGCCGATAAAGCGCCTTGCAAGCGAGAAGGAATTGGAGAAGTATTACGACATCTGCGCAAAGGAGAAGGACGCCTTCTTCAAGTGCAAGGAGCTCATAGCCGCAAGATCTATCGAGATGAATCTCGTTGACTGCGAATACACATTCGATTTAAAGAAGCTCACGTTCTATTTCACAGCTGACGGCAGAGTAGACTTCAGAGAGCTCGTAAAGGATCTTGCTTATACATTCCGTACCAGAATCGAGCTCCGCCAGATCGGTTCAAGAGACCAGGCAAAGCTTGTCGGAGGTATCGGCATGTGCGGAAGAGAGCTCTGCTGCTGCTCTTTCCTCAACCGTTTTGCTCCCGTTAACTTAAAGCTCGCAAGATCCCAGGGCTTATCTCTTAATCCCGGAAAGCTCAACGGCGCCTGCGGAAGACTCATGTGCTGCCTCCAGTTTGAGAAGGAAGCTTACGATGACGCCCACAGAAGACTCCCTGAGCCCGGTGCAAGGGTCAGAACACCTCACGGTATGGGCCAGGTTACTGACGTTAACTATATCGAAGAGACACTCAGCGTTAAGTTCGTATCTGAGGCCGAGACAGAGATCGAGAAGTTCTCATGGGCAGATCTTGAGGATCTTAACGGAGATATGGTCAAGCGCAACGCCAATAAGAGCGATTTTAACGACTATCCGGACATGAACGGCTCTTACAGCGATTCCGACGGTGAAGAGGGATAAGGTTTCCGACCGATGTCGTTTTTTAGGTCATAAATAGTTGGCAAAAAGGGTGTTTTTTGATAAACGCCCTTTCTTATACTTGTTGAATTTTTCTTTTTATGGAATAATCATTTCATTATCTGAATAGGAGGATATTTTTTATGGCATATGTAATTTCTGACGCTTGCGTATCTTGCGGTACTTGCGCTGATGGTTGCCCCGTTGGTGCTATTTCCCAGGGCGATACACAGTACAACATCGATGCTGATGTTTGCGTATCATGCGGTGCTTGCGAAGCTTCCTGCCCTACAGGCGCTATCGCTGAAGGCTAATATCGTAAGTTAAATCCGATAAGCAAATCACGGAGGTCATCCCTTTTGGGGTGACCTCTTTTGTAT
Organism: Saccharofermentans sp.; assembly: GCA_016292155.1. Classification (GTDB taxonomy): domain Bacteria; phylum Bacillota; class Clostridia; order Saccharofermentanales; family Saccharofermentanaceae; genus Saccharofermentans. Next base: position 3,512 of record JAEFBC010000175.1, read on the forward strand.
GCCTTTTCATTGATAACTATTCTTCTTGATAATATAATTTATAAATATATACGCGTAACGGAGGGAATGCTTCGTGTTATCCAAGCACAGTCTTTCAACAAAGATAATACTGATGGTTGAGTGCATTCTGCTTATCTCAAGTATTCTTTTCTGCTCGGTTTCCATCTACAGATCAAGAGTCGGTATCCGCAAGGCCATCCAGCAGCGAATGCTCGATATCGCCAACTGCGCGTCAGGTTCAGTCAGCGGCGAGATGATGAAGACTTTGTCCGAGGAGACCGTAGGAAGCGACAATTATAACAAGATCTACGATACCCTCACGGTATTCAGAGATAATGTAGAACTCGAATATGTTTACTGCATTAAGGAAGCAGCCCCTGATACATTCATTTTCACGATGGATCTGGACCAGGTGAGCCCGGCAAGCTACGGTGATGCTGTCGAATATACTGTAGCGCTCTCCAGTGCCGGTAAGGGCAAGGCTTCTGTGGACGAGACGCCTTATACAGACCAGTGGGGGGAATTCTACAGTGCGTATAGCCCTGTTTTCGACAACGAGGGAAATGTCGCAGGAATCGTAGCGGTCGACTTTGCCGTCGACTGGTTCGAAAACCAGCTCTCAGACCAGACCCGTTCCACGGTAATCGGTTATATCATCGTTCTTCTCATATCGCTTTTCGTAGGCGCCGTTCTTGCACTCCTTACGGTAAGGCCCTATGTCAAAGCGCAGGGCCAGCTTATTGCCGAGAAGGCGCGTGCCGAGAGCGCGAATAATGCAAAGAGCGACTTCCTTGCAAATATGTCCCATGAGATCAGGACTCCGATAAATGCCGTTCTCGGCATGAATGAGATGATCTTAAGAGAAGACCACAAGGCAATGGGATATGCCGAGAGCGAGCCTTTGCTCGTAAAGGAATCCCTTGAGAATATCAGTGTTTATGCAGGTGACGTTAAGAAGGCCGGCCATAACCTGCTTGCCATCGTTAACGATATCCTCGATTTCTCCAAGATCGAAGCGGGAAGGATGGACCTTCTTGAAGCGCCTTACCAGCTGAGCTCTCTTCTCAACGATATCAATAACATGATCCTGTTCAAGGCTCAGGATAAGGAGCTCAAGTTTACTGTGGAAGTAGACCCACAGATCCCTGACGAACTTGCAGGCGATGAGGTCAGGATCCGTCAGATCTTTACCAATCTTTTGAACAACGCAGTTAAGTATACGGACAAGGGTTCCGTTAGCCTTAAGCTCCGCTCAAGGAAGGTCGAAGATAATAAGATAATCCTTGTTATCACGGTATGGGATACAGGTATCGGTATTAAACCTGAGGATAAAGATGTTCTTTTCAATAAGTTCGAGCGTCTTGAGATGGAGCGCAACAGCACTGTCGAAGGCACCGGCTTGGGACTTGCTATTACCAAGAGCCTCGTAGACCTTATGGGCGGTACTATCGAAGTCGAGAGCGAATATGGCAAGGGCTCCATCTTTACCGTATCTATTCCGCAGAAGGTGGTATCTGATGAGCCGATAGGCGACTTCCAGACACGTCTTAAGGAGCACCTGCCCGGCGATCGGCCGTACAAGGAATCCTTCAGGGCTCCTGACGCCCATATCCTTATCGTTGACGATACAAGGATCAATCTGACAGTTGCCGTAAATCTTCTTAAAAATACCAGGATGAAGATCGATACGGCCACATCCGGTGCCGACGCAGTTGCTATGGCATCGAAGACCCGTTATGACATTATCTTTATGGATCAGCGCATGCCTGAGATGGACGGCACGGAGACATTCCACAGAATCCGCGATGACGAGAACGGAATGAGCAGGGATGTTCCTGTCATCTGCCTTACAGCGGATGCCGTTATCGGTGCTAAAGAGCGATATCTTGAAGAGGGCTTTTCTGATTATCTTACCAAGCCTATCGATAACTATGCGTTAGAGAAGATGCTGATGAAGTATCTTCCTGAAGAGAAGGTCGAGCGCGTTGCAGACGAGCCTTTGATGACGACGATCGAGGAAGGCTCTTCTGATGATGTATATACCATTCTCCGTTCAGTCGGAATCGAACCGAAGGCCGGACTTAAGTACTGCCAGGATGATGAGGCTTTGTACCGTTCGCTCCTTGCCGAATACGCATACGGTGAGATCGAAAAGGCTCACGATCTGCAGAAGAGTTATGATGCAGGCAACTGGCACGATTATTCCATCCATGTCCATGCTCTTAAGAGTTCTTCCAAGATGATCGGCGCATCAGCTCTGTCACTCCGTGCAGCTAAGCTCGAGGCGGCCGCAAATGCTGAAGACAGCGGAATGATAAAGACTGACCATAATTCCTTAATGGAAGAATATGAGGTCGTTACCGCAGTTATTAGATCAGTTATACCTAAAGATGAACTTGATGCTGACGACGGCACCATTACCGAGTTCTCGGATGATGATGAAGTAATAGAATTCCTGCCAAGCGACTACACTGAAGAATAAGAGGTTTTTATGGCCAGCTGTGAGACATGCCAATACGCATATATAGACGAAGAGACAGGAGAAGCTGTCTGCGACTTAAATCTTGATGAAGACGAAGTTGTAAGATTTTCGAGCCATCCGAGCAAAGAATGCCCGTTCTATAAGGACGGCGATGAATACAAGACTGTAAGACACCAGATGTGATCTTCAAGAGGAGACGAAAATGATAAGAGCACTGCTTACTATAGATGACGTTTCATCCGTTAATACACCCGCGATCGTGGATTATCTTTGCGCGAAAAACATCAAAGTGATCATGTTCATGGTAGGGCAGTGGGCGGAAGGTCACCCGGACGAGCTTATTTATGCATTAAAGCACGGGATGATTATAGGCAACCACAGTTATTCGCATCCGCATTTCTCGGAGATAAGCTTCGAAGAAGCCAAGGCTGAGATCTTAAAGAATGAGGAAGTATTGAACCGTTTCTATGAACAGGCAGGCGTCGAGAGGCGTTACAGGCCGTTCCGTTTCCCTTATGGCGACAAGGGTGGGGATAACAAAGAACTTCTTCAGAACTTCCTTAAAGAGAATGGTTTTGACAAGGTCAATGATAAGGCTCTCGATTATCCGTGGTGGAGTGAGAGGGGCCTTGATAAGGACATCGATACATTCTGGACATTTGATTTTGCCGAATACTGCATAAGAGAAGGCAGCGGATTCGGATTAGAAGATGTAATGAAGAGGATCTACGATAAAGATCCTGAAGACGGCGCTGTGCTCCTTAAAGATAACAGCTCGCACATTCTGCTTCTTCACGCACACGATGACACGGAAGCGCTTGTTCCGGAGTACTATAAGATCTTCATTGAGGAACTGCTCAAGAACGGCGTGGAGTTTATAGAGCCCTCATTTATCTGAACCTGATATGCAAAGATCAACAGTCCCTGAAGCAGATGCCTCAGGGACTGTTTTTCAGGGCCTATCAGGAGTCCTTATATGGGCTGTAATGAACTTTTAGAAATCAGCACCGAGCTTTGTAAGGAGAGTGCAGAATTCTTCTCTGTACTTGTTGTTGTCTGTGCCTGATTTTGCGAGCTGGTATGCTGAATCAAATGTAGCGTTCCCCTTGTATTCGCTGTTTCTGATGAGCATTGATGCTTCGATGATGCCGCAGATGAAGTTGAAGTCTTCGCGGCTGCTGATACCGTTATCCTTAAGAGGATATTCGAGCTTTGTGCTCTCGTCGGATGTGGGTGCCTTATATCTTACGGCTACTGTGCATAATTCGCCGGACTTGGCCTTGTCGTTGAGCTCTGTATCCTGATACTTGAGACCGGAGCCTGTATCGTTTGAAGAACCCTTGAGTATGAGCTCGTAGCAGACTGTTACCTGTGCGCCTGCACCGATCTCGCCGCCGTCCTTCTTATCGTCGTTAAAGTCACGTGCGGACATCTGTCTGTTCTCATAACCGATCTGTCTGTAGGATGCTACTTCAGCGGGATTGAACTCGACCTGGAACTTAACGTCCTTGGCAACTGTAACTGTTGTCTGCTTAAGCTTCTCGCAGAGGACTCTTTCAGCTTCATCGATGGAATCGATGTAGAAATAGTTGCCGTTTCCTGCATCAGCTATTGATTCCATGTTTGCATCGCTGTAGTTGCCTGTGCCAAATCCTAAAGTTGTGAGGAAAACGCCTGTTTCCTTCTTCTCTTTGATGAGATCGACAAGACCCGACTGTGATGTGATGCCGAGGTTCATGTCGCCGTCAGAAGCGATGATCACACGGTTGTTGCCGTTCTTGATGAAGTTCTTTTCTGCGCACTTGTAAGCTGCTGTGATTCCGCCGGAACCATTTGTTCCACCGCTTGCGGTTACGCTGTCGATTGCCTTGCAGATCTCCTTATAATCATTGGAGCCTTCAAGAAGTGTAGCTGCAGATCCTGCATAAGTAACTACTGATACTCTGTCATTTGATGTAAGTGTTCCTGCCAGGAGTTTGAAGCTCTTCCTTACCAATGGGAGCTTGTCATCGCTGTCCATGGAACCGGATGTGTCGATGAGGAATACATAATTGTTGCCCTCGTTGGGAACATTGATCTCGCTGTTGGCCTGCATGGTGAGGACAAGGAGCTTGTTGCCGGGATTCCAGGGGCAGTCTCCGACAGAATACTGAACGCTGAATATCTTATCCGTATTCTCTACCTTGTAATCGAAATAATTGACCATTTCTTCTGTTCTTATAGAAGAAGCCACATTCTTAAGATCCCATCCGCCGTTGATCATTCTTCTTAAGTTGCAGTATGAACCTGTATCAACGTCTGCAGCGAATGTGGAAAGGGGAGACTGTGCAACATCAACGAATCCGTTCTCTTTGATGATGTTGTATTCTTCAGTGTTGAAGTTCTCGCCATTCTCAGCAGCAACTGTGGTCGACTCATATTCCACGTATGCATCCATTTCACCTTGTGTTTCTGAAGGTTCATAGTACACTCTGGTGCTCTCCGCTCTTGTTCCGCTTGAGCATGCTGTTGCACTAATGAGCATTGTTCCTGTCAATAGTGCTGCCAATACCTTTTTCTTCATTTTAAACACCTCCTCATGTTTAAATGCTGTCC
>JAEFBC010000176.1 GCA_016292155.1 Saccharofermentans sp.
CAACGTGCTGTTTATGTACCGTCCGATGGAGACCGACACCTTCAAGATGTTTGTAAATCTATTGGAGATGCAGCTTACACATAAGATCAGGCTCTACTATTACGTGGATCACCAGAGCGGATATTATCTTAATGACAGACCAGGCTGGAACATGATCAGGCGTGAGGATATATACCGCGCGGGCGGCTATTATATCCACAAAGAACCACAGCGGTATTCGGTGTGGGAATATATACCCGGTAATTAATCGACTATCTCAACTTCGGCAAAGACTATATCAGTAACGGTCTTTAATATATCGTCCGGAATCTTCTCAATGAACTTATTCTCCCGTGACGAGAGATCTAATGTCCTTATATGCTCGCATAAAATAACACCTGTGGTAGAAGTCCTTCCATCGAGAGGGACATGAAGAGGAAATCCGTTATTAGTGTTCGTAATAGGGCAGACAATAGCGAGCTTTGTGCGCCTGATGAATTCGTTATTGCTGATGACAAGCGCCGGACGGAACCCTGCCTGTTCGTGTCCCTGCTTCGGGTCAAAACTGACCTTTATGATATCGCCTTGTTTTACCATACTTCCCTCCCTGAAGGGTCTCCCCAGTCGATCTCGGAGGGCTCATATTTACCTTTGAAGCCTTCGAAAAGAGCATGAATATCAGGTCTCTGATTTGTTTTTGAACGCTCAATGATTATCCTGCCGTCATCAACAATAATGTCGACCATCTCATTTTCTGACCATGTCAGATCATCAAGCATGAATTTTGGGATCCTGATGCCCTGACTATTTCCCCATTTTTGCAATTTAACAGTCATGTGCTGATGTCCCCCTTGGCATGTATATACAAAGTATAAACGCGCTAAAAAACAAAATCAATAACTTCTGAAAATTGTGTCCCCTTTTTGTCTCCATTGCTTTTGTATAATCAGGTCAAACAAAGAAACATATACCTCCCCCAAAAGTGTTTCGATGTGTGTTTTCCAAAGTTCTCCTTTCTTGAGTGACCCGACTGGTGCATCGGGTCACAACTTTTGAGAACAGAAAGAGGGGTTGCCGATTGAAGTGCCGGCAACCCCGTTATTATTGATCGATTAAATCCCGCAGAATCTTACTTGCGCTCGTCCAGAACTTTCTGAACACGGTCCTGGGCTATCTTGATGACTGCATCAAGTGACTTCTGACCGGAGAAGTAGGCGGGCATCTCCTCTACAAGGATGAGGGTGATCGCCGGGTCTTCCGAATTGTAGGATGAGCATGATTCGATAGTCTTTTCGAGAGCTTTGATATGCTCGTTGGAGAAAGTTACTCTGTTCTTAGGCATTTGTCCGTTTCCATAATATCCGAACGGGAATGCAATGCTGGTCTTGTTAAAGTAATCTGTTGCTTTCTTGCCGACATCACGGAAGGAATCGCGGTTCAGGACGAAATATCCCTGAGAAGCAAGTTCTTTCTGCGTATCGTCAGAAATGAGTATTTTAATGAATTCGATGCAGGCATCCTTGTATTTGCTCTGGGCAGAAACCGAGATCGAATCAGAAAAAGAGATCGCCGGACCGCGTCCGTCAATTGAAGGCAGACCGAGCATATCAGTACAGCCATTAGTAGCCTCTACGTTAGAGATATAATCTGAATAGGTGCTGATTGCGCCATAAACACCGTTCACGACTTCAGGCAGCTTCATACCGTCATATTCTTCCATCATTTCATTATCATCAGGAATCCTCTCAGGAACGTTGTCCTTGACATATTCAGCGAGTGCTGCGAATTCAGGACCAGAGAAGTCTGCCTTGCCGTTCTTGATGAATGAATTGGTCATGTTGCTGAAGAGGGAACCGAAGTATTGAGCCTGACCGTTCATAATAACATCCTTGCCGTTCATAGCGTCTTTTACGAACTTGGAGTACTCGTCAGTAGTAAAGCCGGTTCCGGTTGTCGGTGCATATTTGGGATCAGTCTGGATTCCTATAACAGCAAAGCTAAGCGGAACGTGATAGAGCTTGCCGTCAACTTTCGAGATATCAAGAACATTCGTGAAGTACTTCTCTTTGCTCATACCTGAGACCAGTGAGGACAGATCTGCAAGGTAATTATCGTTTTTAAGCTGATGATAATGATCAACGTTAAGGAGCATATCCGGACCGTCGCCGTTCATAATATCCATCGCGAGTTTGCTGCTTAAGTCGGCCCTGTATTTGAGACTGGCATTAGCCGCGTCATCTGCGTTGTCAACGACGCTGTAGTCGTATGTGATCTCCGGAGTATAGCGGTCCGTGACCTCGATAAAGTATTCCGTGCTTTTCTCGTTAAACTTCAATACTGCTCTGGCGAGTTCTTCACTGAGATAACCGTAAGAGGAATGAAGTTCTATTATCGTTTTGCCTTCGTGAGGATTTTTGTCTGCTGCTTTCAGCTCAAAAATATGGAAGCCGCCGTCATTGATAAAGTAGCGCTGACCATACGGAAGTGCCCTGATACTCTCACCACAAAGAAGAAAGGTACCATCTTTGACATCTGCAACCTGAAGATTATCAAAGGCATTCTTTACATAATTGCACCAGCTGAAATTCACCAGCTCTTCCTGAGTCTTTTTATTAAAATCAACCTGTTCGATTCCGTTTGTACTCTTTACATAGCTGTTACCGTCAGAGAAACCGCTCAAGCCGTACACGTCTACTGTATCCAGCCACTCATACTTTTTCTTATCAGGACTTGTGAGAGCCAGTTTGTCCAGATCAAGTTCCATGTATATAACTCCGGGACTGCCATTGAAATAAGCCATGATCAGGGCCATTTTATCTGAGAGAGGTATGATATTCTGAATGTAATCTATTTTGCTTGAAACGTCTGAAAAATCGATCTTTTTTGTCTCACCGTCAGGTGAAGTAACATTTAAGTAAACCTGAGTTGCATTTTCGCCCCATTCTGCAAATGATTCAACAGTATGA
>JAEFBC010000177.1 GCA_016292155.1 Saccharofermentans sp.
GCAGACAAATCACTGGTCATATAATCCGAAAGCGATAAAACGAGCCCTAGCGCAAAACCGGAATCAGAATCCATCCGTTGATTTGCCTGATCCATCCAGGCATTCATGAATATCTGCTGACGCTCCATGCGGAACTCATTGGTATCGTTCTCAAGGCTCATACGTGATCTTACAAATAACTCTGCCTGTTTCCCCTGAAGCTTTATCTTAGCTCCTTCCTTAAATGCCGGATCGGCAGATTCAAGTCCTGCAGGAACCGTAACGGTAACACCGCCTACCTGTTCATTTAATATGGAGATCGCAGCCATATTTAAAGATATATAATGATCGACCGGCATATTGAATAATAATCCTGATACTGCATCAACGGTATTAAGACATCTTCCCTGCTCTGTCTTACCGAAGGAATGCGCTAAGCAGATCTGAGCTTCGGCAATTACATCCTTCGTACCGTCATTATTATAAGTCTGGATACCGGTCATGGTCTCACGGTTAATTTGGATTGCCTGATAAGTCCTATTCTTATGATCTACAGCATATACATACAACACGTCTGCCTGCGAATTATTAATCGCAAACTTTGTATTGCCAAGATCTTCTCTGTCGTCGATACCCATAATGAGGACAACTTCCATATTCTCCTTGATCTGATAATTTTTGCCGTCAAAGTATAATGTGGAAGATTTGTTGTTCGGTTTTGAATAAGTGGTCGTTACAGTCTCATCGTTAGGTTTGCTCATCATCTTTGTAACAGCAATGACAGCACCAACGAAGGCGCAAACTGTAATAACAAGCCCGACAACAGTTATAATAGTATCTTTCTTAATTCTCTTAACCATATCAATATTATATAAAAACGGCGGCTTCAATTGAAGTCGCCGTTAAGTTCTTAAGTTAATGATAGATTACTTAGTAGCCTTCTTAGCACGGATAGCGAAGATAGCACCGCAGGAGATAAGAGCAACAGAAATCATAGCAATGTATGCAGGAGCAAAATCACCTGTTTGAGGTGATGTAGCAGGAGCACCTACATAAACATAGAAAGGAGAGAAGCTCGTAACTCCGCTGATGCAAACTAAACCCTCATTATATTCATCGATAGCAAAATCATAAGAATTAGTAGCTTTCTCATGGATTACAATGACATGTTGACCTGCAGCTACTGTAACATCGAATAAAACAGTATGAGAATTTCTTCCAGCTAAATCATATTCAACTCTTTCATCTCTTTTTACATCAAAAGCTGCCTTAAAAGTGAAACGAGAAAGATCAATACCCTTAGCTTCAACAGCTTCCTTAAGACCGGAAACAGTAGAAAGATCTAAATTCGGATTAGGCTTCGACTCGCCAATAAAAAACTGATTTACATGAATATTATCCTTATCGTGAACATGCCAGCTGCCTGAACAAGGGCTTGCTGCCATTACGGATACACCGAATAATGCAACAACTATTGCTACGATAGGCAGTGCTAATAATCTTTTCTTGCTCATGTCAATAACCTCCCTGTTATTTGAACATAATACGGTCAATCATAATTTTCGTAATATCACATATGATATCACAAAGATTTTTTATTTCAACTCTTTTGCAATAACCAGATATCTTTTGGTCCTGTCTGTTCTAAGACACGCTGAGAGTATCAATACCTTGTCGCCGAACTTAGGTTTATCATCTTTAACAAGCTGCACGCCCTTACCTGACTGCTTATAAGCACTGTCAAAGAATTTATTCCAATCCGACTCTTTACTGAAGTTATTATAATGCAAAACATGCTTATTATTATGACAAATTGTTGCAACTATGTGATAAATCTTTGTCGATTCTGGCAAATATATTACAATGTACTGCGGATCCTGATTGATATCGATCTCGTTTAATGTCACCTCAAGGTTGCCGAACATGGATCCGTCGCTCTGTCTGTGGCCATAGATAATGGTTACAGGGTCTTCGAAGTTCGGCTTGTTGTACTGCTTCTCAATAAAAAAAGAACCATTCTTGGCATATCCGCCTGTAGCAGAATGTGACAGATAGTAAGCATCATTATTCTTAGCCATTAATACAGGCTGGCTGATAAGCGGTGATGTCATATATATCCAGCCGACTATGTCAGAATTAGCCTTCTTAAGTTCGTCAAAGTCTACAGGGTTCTCATACTGCCTTCCGGACTTGCTCTCATTGGTCTCTGAGGCGGACTCAGTTGCAGAAGTTTCCGAAGGTTCGATCTTCTCAGGCAAAGACGGATATGTGAATTCCGAATATTCAATGGTAGGAACTTCCTTAGGCGGATTGAAATAGCCGTTAGCCCAGAAGAAGTAATAAAGCAATACTCCTCCTGATATGAACATAACAGCACTCATGATCGCGTATATGAGTCTTTTTTTGTTCATCCTAAACGTCTCCTATCCTTTACATAGCAGCTTCGAATATCCTGCGGCTTACCCGTGATATGTGATCCAAAGCGCCCTTTTTGTCTTTCTTTTCCATTACAGCGACCGCTTCTGCAAGATTTGGTCTTCTGTGTTCCAGATTATGGCTGTCTGAGCCTAAAAGGTCAATTCTGCCGGACTTCATGAACTTGATCGCGTGATTATAAGATTTGCCCAAAAAGAATTCCGCATTGCACTGGATGAGGAAATTCGGATTATCCAGTAATCTCTTTACAAGTCTCTTGTCCTGGTCAAAATATCTCTCTATGTGAGCGATTATTACTTTTAATCCCAGAACAGCATTGATCTCTTCTATCTCGTCAATGAACTGCGGCTGCCATGTCCGAAACGGCATCTCTATAAGAATATAATCACTATTGCCTATACAAAGGCTCTCTATTCCTTCTGCTCTGCTGATGCCCCTGAAGTAATGAACTTCCGAACCTACGGTATAAGCAGGGACATGAGGTAACTGATCTAAAGATGCTTCAAGTTCTATAAGTGCCTTTTCGCGTCTTCTAAGGAATGTGGAAGGAGAATTCATATCAGCATAAAAATGCGGTGTGAATATTATTCCTTCTACTCCCTGCCTGACTTCCATATCCAGCATTGCAAGTGACATCTGGACATTCTTGCTGCCGTCGTCTATGCCGGGAAGAATGTGACAGTGACAGTCAAACATCAGGACTGAGCACTTCTCTTCTTACGTGATGCGTCGTATCCGTATGCATACTTATTGCCGTATCCATACTTATACTTCTTGCTCTTAACTCCTGAGCCGTTATATACGAATCCCAATACCTTGGCATCGACGAGTTCGCACTGTCTTAATGTATATTCAAGGTCTGAAGCATTTGTATAGTCGTTTCTGACGACAATGACAAGACCGTCTGTACATCTTGATACGACGAGAGCATCTGATACCTTGCCGATCGGCGGGAGGTCAAGAAGGATAACGTCGTAATTATCAGCCATCATGTCGATGAGGCTTGTAAATGCCTTGGAGCCCAAAAGCTCTGAAGGATTCGGCGGGATGTCACCTGCAGGAAGGAAGTCTAAGCCCTTGATGAGAACGTCTCTGTGAAGAGTAGCCTTCTCATTGTTGATTCCTGCAAGGATATTGGAAACACCTGTAGACTTGGGCAGGTTGAGCTTCTTTCTTAATGTGGGAAGTCTCAAGTCGCATTCTACAAGGATTACCTTACGTCCGCTCTCTGCGATAGAGTAAGCGAGATTGATTACCGTAAGTGACTTGCCTTCGCCGTGAACAGAGCTCGTAATACCGATAACTCTTGCATTACGGTCGTTACGCTTGGTGGCAAACATCAGGTTGGTTCTTAAAAGGTTATAAGCCTCACGGCCTTCGAAGTTGAGCTTTGAGCCGATGATGCTCATGCTGTTTTCATTACTTCTGGGTGCTTGTGTCTTCTTTTTAGCAGCCATGATCACACCTCACTTCCCTTTTCCTTAGACTTGGCAGCAGCATTGCTTCTGGCCTTATCGCCTGCTCTTGCATAAGAACCGCCATAGCCGTAGTAACCACCGGCAGAATCTTCATTAAGATCCGGAATAGTAGCAAGTACGGGGATATTACTATACTTCTCAAGGAGGAATTCCTCTTCCCTGATCGTGCTGTCCATAAGTGATATGAGGATGATGATGCCGCATGCGACAACAAATCCTAAGAGCATACCGATCGCAGTGTTCTTAAGGTAGCTCGGTGATGAAGCAGATTTAGCAACTACGGCATAGTCGATTACGCTAACTGATGAACCTTCAACGATACCTGAAATACCTGAGTTAGGATCGATCATGATCTCTACTACGGTGTTGCAGATATTAGCTGCCATCTCAGGATCAGGATTGGTTACCGTGATCTTAAATACAGGAGTCTTGCCCTCAGCACTGCCTGAGACCATAGATCTTAACTGCTCGTATGTATAAGGAAGCTCACCTTCGTGCTTAGCCTGCTCCAATGTTGTGCGGCTGCGAAGGATTACGCAGTAAGTATCGATCAATGAACTTGAAGCACTGATATCACCGCTTGTGATATTGAGCTTCGTTGAGCCGATATCAAGAGAATTGTTGTTTACGTAAAGGAGCGCAGAGGACTTATACTGCGGTGTTATAAAGAAGAATGTGTAAAGGAAGAAAGCCACGCCGCCGATAAATGCAGCCAAAACGATCAGCCAGATCCTGCTCCATAAGACCTTAAGCAGTTTAAGCAGATCGATCTCCTGTACGTCCTGCTTACTTTGCAGATTGTTAGTCATTAGAAAGATACCTCATAGTTCTATGCATAGTTGATGATTATAATCTAACCTATTTACTATATCACTACTTTTGTCAATTTCTATTGTAAATTTATTACAAATTGGATTTTGTTGGCCAATTCTACTCACAAAGCAGTCAATGCCCTTGCCGGCCGCTTATGGATAAGTCACGTCTTATCTATAAGCGGCTGGCGCTCCAAGCGTCAGCGCGGAAGGCAAAAAGAAACGTATCTTCCCTTGATTATCACATATCAAATAGTATAATCAACTTAAGAGGTGAAACCCGTTAGACGGTTGCCTCAGTTATTGATCAATATAGTGACCGAACCTTGGCGGAGGCGGTCACTTTTTTATGTACTCAACAAGAATACTAACGACAATTGCCATCACAGTAAAAACCACGATAAGAATCTCATAGTCTCTCATCGGCACCACCTCCTCTCTCGTACGAGAGATAGAGGCAACCGCCTATGTCACACGGGTATCACCCCACTGGATATGTTACGACCATTAAAACAATAACTAATTCTAAAAAAACTGGCCGTAATTACATATACGATTCAATAAGTTCCTCCATAGGAACCTTAAGTGCTTGAGATAAGCGATAAATTGTTTCAACACTGCATTTTCTAATATCTGTCTTTCCATTAACTATGTCATTTACAGTTGCATAAGGAACCTTACTAACCTTAGCAAGGCGATAAATGCTCATATCTGACTTACATATTGCATCTTGAATCGTCATCAGGCTTACCTCATAGAAACATTATAACGGTACACCGATATATCTTCAAGCCTTAATCCTTTTCATTCTTTACCGCAAACAATCCCAACAGTTCCCAGTATGCACTTCCTGCACTGAGCAGGTGATCTGTTGATGTTCCTACCATCTTCTCGCCGTCAAAGTAGGATACGGATTGGCTTCCGCCCATAAGTCCGGAATACTTGTTCTTATACTGCTCCCACTTGTCGATCTCATATTTTCTGATGATCTCCATGGCAGGCTCGATTACATCTGTCGAGATATAGAAGTATTTGCCGTTCTTTTCCATGATGAGCTTCTCGTCATTGAACCTGTAGACTCTTGTATTGGAATATCTCGGCGGATTACAGGACGCATATTCGGACAAAGCAAACAGCAGTTCCTTCTTAATGTCAGCACCGCATTCAGAGCACTTATCTTCCGTCTGGTTCTCTGCTCCGCAGTTATCGCAGGTCCACCCGGCTTTATTCTCCGGTTCCGGATCCTTGATGGTAACGCTGTCGTCGATCTTAAGATCAACAGTAAAGCAATTAGGATCTCCCCAATTCGCAAGGTCCAGATGAAGTGTACTGGAGCCGTACCATATCTTGACGATCGCATAGATAACCTTGTTATCCTTCGCTTCAAGCTTCCACTCATCAGGAAAAACGGCAAAATTCTCGTTATCGTGCTCTGTATTCCTGAATCCTGTGACGACCATGTTTATCCCGTTCTTATTTCGATCAAAATCGTATTTAGTATCTATGCGCAGCTCCTCAGGCTGACCATCTCTATTATGTGTTACACATATCTTAAGGGTCTGTTCTTTAAAGATCATTTTATAAAGGCCCTGTCCGTCCGTATCGGTCCAGCCGTGCTGGAGGAGCTTTTCTTTATTACTTAATCCCGGATTTGAGACCTGTGCGCCGCAGTTTGGACAAAAATTCTTAGTCGGTCCTGAATATCCGCACATGCAGCTGATCGTTATTTCTTCCTCCCTGAGAGCACCGCAGTTCGGACAGAATTTGCTGTTAAATACCTGTCCACATTTACATGTAAAGCTCTTGTTAGTAAGGTTCATTTCCTGCATAGGTCAGCCTCCGGTAAAAGTTCTTTTACTAATTATAACAATATCAACTTATCAGCAAAATAAAGCGGCGCCTCCACCGAAGACGCCGCCTATAATAGTTGTTTTAGAACTGGATTTATCAGCCGATCTTATCCAAAGCCTGCTTGAGATCTGCGATGATGTCATCAGGATCTTCCATACCGACGGAGAATCTGATGAGATCGCCCGGGATGCC
>JAEFBC010000030.1 GCA_016292155.1 Saccharofermentans sp.
CCGTCGATTACCTTAAAGGAATTCTCGACAACGTTTCTTAATTTCTTTTCGCCGCCGAAAACAACATCTGCTTCCTCAGAGTTTGTGCAGGGCATCGTAGATCCGCCCGCATAGCCTTCGCCCTGTCCGATAATCCGTGAGACCTGTACTCCGCAGCCGGGGCCCGAGTGAAGGATCGGAACGCCTTTTTTAATTGCTACCACGCTCTGGCAGGCGCCTAAAGCGCATGTAAATCTCGGTTGTTCAATTGCTCCTGACATCTTAGAAACCTCCTCTTCCCTGAGCACAGCCTTTTCCTGAACCATCACCCTGGAAATATCCGGGATCCTGGTCGAACCACCACTTGGTGTAAGGGTTCGATGCGTGCTTGGAATAGTTCTTAATGAACTCGATGGAATCTAATGCATCGTCAATTCTTCTTGCATAGTTAAGAGCACCCTTGTATCCGATACCGAACTGCTCGTCACCTATAAGAAGTGAAGGAATACCGAACTTGGCTCCCCACAGTGTCATTCCGCCGTGTCTTGCAAGTATCAGATCAGGCTTTATCCTGTTGAGCGCGTTAACGAGCTCACACGCCTGCTTGTTGCAGACTCTGTAATCAGGAACGTCACCGTAGTTCTTTACAGCCTGGCCCAGGATATCGAGCTTGTCATCACCGCTGTCGTAGACAGGATCGTGATGGAATACAGCAGCACCTACGACATCCATTCCGAGCTCACCGAGCAGCGTGATAAGAGCCTGTCCGTGAGCTGCGCCTGCTGTTACATATGCTCTCTTGCCCTTGAATCTTTCCTTGAGCTTCTCGATCTCGGGAACATACTTCTCGTGGCCTTCTTTGATGATCTCTTCTGCGATCTCTTCCTTGCCTACGAGCTTACCAAAGGCGCGGAGCCACCTGTCAGTTCCTGCAACACCATATGCCGGCGGTACAAGGACTTCAGGCACATCGTGGAGCTGGTTCAATCCTGCTCCCATATATGTCGAGAGCGAAGGGCAGATATGGATCGATGCTGCTGCCTCACTTACATGAGACAGTTCCTCTACAGTTGAGAAAGGGATGATATACTGCGGTTCATAGCCGAATCTTCTTACTATGTCGTCGAAAACATGGCTTCCCCAGAAGTTAATGATATTTACCTTATTCGTCTTCTTTTCGGCGGGCTTAACTATGCCTCTTAATACCGTGTGATATGCAGCGTCAAAGCCAGTTGTCCAGATCTTGGATCTGAAGCCTTCACATGTGCATGTGACTACCGGAATTCCGAGTTCTTTTGAAGCTGAATCAACTACTGCTTCTATATCCTCACCGATGATTCCCGATGCACATGAAGTAGTTACGAAGATCGCATTAGGATGTACTCTGTCGTATGCAAGTCTTATTGTCTCTTCAAGCTTTTTTGCAGCACCGAATACTGTATCCTTCTCGAGAATATTAGTGCAGAAATATCTTCCTAAAGCAGGTGGAAGATCTCTTCTTGCCTGCTCTACTCTGTAGGTGAAGTTGAAATCTGCGAACTCACCTGCACAGCCGATCGGTGCGTGATCGATAACTACTGCATCCCTGATCATTGCGAGCTGGCAGAATGCCTGCTGCTGATTGCAGCCTAAGCATTGCGAGAACTTTCTCTTGCAGTCCTTGAGCTGGCCTTTAGCTGACTGCTCAACGATCTCTGATGCTGCTCCTGTAAATGCGTTAATTGTTCCGAGTCTTTTCTCGCGGATAACAACGCTTGGTTCCTTGATGTTGATCTGTGACATCCTTATGTAATCTCCTTTTACAAAACTACCTGTTTGATAGGTTTTGCTTTGCGCTTAAGTGATGATACTCCTACGGTTTTAGAAGTGATAATACGAATGATTGATAGTCAGATATAACCGTGGGTTATAACAAAACGTCTTCCTCACGTTTTACTTGCAAAAGACATGAGGTTATCTATGTATTCCTGCCCCAGTCTGCTCAAGGTGCTGCCTGCACGGGTAACGTAGATAACGGAAGTCTTCTCCCTGCTCTCATACGGAATTGCTTTATATCCGCTGCCGTTCAATTCCTCGCATATAATGCCTGAGCAGAGCGTATAGCCGTTTAAGCCGACCATCATGTTGAGCATGGTTCCCCTGTCATTTACCTTGATGATCTTCCTTCTCTCAAACATGCTGACAGGTTCTTCTGCAAGATATATCGGATTCTCCTCACCCTGGTTGAAAGTAAGGCACGGATAGGGCTCCAGGTCATGACTCGTTACTTTCTTTTTATTTGCGAGCGGATGATCTGATGACAGATAAACAAATACCTTGCAGTCAAAGAGCTTTTTGTACTCAAGGTTATTAACCCTCAGATACTTCAAAAGGAAGTTGTGATTATATTCATCGAGGTGGATTATTCCTATCTCAGACCTGAAAGTTCTTACGTCATTTATTACTTCAGAGGTCTTTCCCTCATACATCGAGAATTCGTACTTCTCAGGGTCGTGATTTTCGATCAGTTCGATATAAGACTTGACGGCAAAAGTATAGTGCTGTGCCGACACGCCGAATCTCTTCTTCTGCTCTTTATCAATGTATCTTTCTTTCAGGAGGTCATATTGTGCAACGACCTGCCTTGCATAGACGATAAAATCCGCGCCCTCCGAAGTCGTCGTAACGCCTCTGTTCGAGCGCTCGAAAATAGTGATCCCTATCTCATCTTCAAGATCTCTTATCGCATCGGAGATCGCAGGCTGCGAGACGAAGAATCTCTGCGCCGTCTTATTTATCGATTTCTCATCCGCCGTTGTTATCGCATACATCAGCTGCTGTAAAGTCATGTCTTTATACCTCTTATACTCATGTCTTTTGCCAGGGCAATAAAAAACCCGGAAAGCTTTAATTTGCTCCCGGGCCTGATATTCCGTTATGTGCATCCTGGTATGAATGTTCTATTCAGACATCGATAAGACACACCGGTCAATATTATTTCCCGGGAACTTCAGCATTCGACAACACATGATGATGTTGTTTGTCTCGATAATGCCTGTCATATCGATTCTCCTCTTCTCAAAAACTATGGTGGAATGGTAACGTAATTTACCTACTATGTCAATAGGTTTATCTGTTAAAGTCTTTTGATACTTCAGTAAATGAACGCCTGCCGCTTATATAATCGTCATATGCGTATTCAGGATCCTTGCCGTGAAAAACTTTACAAAGTCCGCACATATCGCAGTCAGCAATACATGGGAATCTGTTCTTTATATATTCCCTGCGTTCATCGGCTGTTGATCTTTGGATATCAGGAGCTTCGTTCATTGGATCTGCCTGTTCTGACGGTATTCTTCCATATATCCCATGTTGATATCACGGATCTCGCGCTTGCCGTCGATATAATCCTGATAGATATCCCACGGGCTGCCGCCGCCGAGCCAGCACGAAGAACAGTTCTCACAGCCTCCGCCGCAGTCAAGGGATGCTTTTACGATCGCTTCCCTTTCCTCCCTGGTAGTGTCTTTAATAAGGATCGACTTCATAGGATGTCTCCTTTGTTATCCTTCGGCCGCCATCTCCTGATTAATGATATCCTCGTTGGCAGCCATTGCCTGCAAAGTCATTGTAAGAAGCTTATCAAGTTCCCACCCGAGTTGCTCTGCGCCGCGCTCAATTACTTCACGCGAGCACCCTGCAGCAAAGCCCTTGCTTTTATATTTCTTCTTAAGAGATTTGAGTTCCATGTCTTTCGTGCTTTTCGAAGGTCTCATAAGAGCTGCAGCCCAGATAAGACCGGTAAGTTCGTCAGCTGCAAAAAGGACCTTCTCCATCTCATGAACGGGCTCGACATCGATCGTTGTGCCGCACCCTACTGTAATGCCGTAACCATGCGAGCAGACTGCATGGATGATATCATCGCCAAAACCGTTCTCTCGGAGGAGCTCAGGAGCCTTAAGGCAGTGCTCTTCAGGATAGAGCTCGAAGTCGATATCGTGAAGCAAGCCTACAATGCCCCAGTAATCTTGCTCATCTGCAAACCCCAGTTCATTCGCATACCACTTCATGACTGCTTCAACAGTCAGCGCATGCTGAATGTGGAACGGATCTTTGTTATATTTCTTAAGGACTGCAAATGCTTCGTCACGTGTTCTCATATCTTTTCTCCTGCAATTAGATCATATTAATTATAAACCTGCTTAAGTGATATGTTAAAGCAACAGTCTCAGGCAAGTTTAAGGATCTTCTTTATCTCGGCTATATATCCTTCGGTAAGTGATCCGAGTTCGATAA
>JAEFBC010000178.1 GCA_016292155.1 Saccharofermentans sp.
CTTCCAGATAATCCAAAATATGACTCCTTAATATTCCGATAATCCCAAACCCGAGGCTCGGGCATATTAATGAATTTTATCACATCTAATCAGTTGCGACTATATAAATAATAAAAGCAGGCCCCCATGCCTGCCAGTCATTACCAAATGTAAAAAAATCCTTATCTCAGAGTGAAGCTGCAACCCGCCGTCTGCTCGATCAGAGTCTTGAGGTTTTTCCACTTTTTGGGGAAATGCTGCTCTGCTCCGCCTTTCATTACAGTCTTGTCATCGAATTCGACCTTAATGATCCACTCGCCCGGGATCAGGGTCTTGTCGCCGTATTCTTCGGTCAGTCCCATCTCATAGCCCTTCATCCACTCGAGCATGCCGGATTCGGGAAGCTTCTCTTTTAAAAGAGCATATTTGTCATCGCTTATGGATCTGGTGAAATTGTTATTCCACATGTAATTGTCACGCCAGGAGATTACTTTACGGCCAAAGTCGTATTTAACGGCATAGCCCTCGTTCGCAAAGGTCCTTATCTCGACCTCCAAAACCGCTATGCTCTCGTAAGCCTTTTTAAAGTCCATTATTGCTCCTTACTCAACACCTATTCCGAATATGCTTCCTGACGTCGTTCCCACGACAAGCATGCCTTCGTAGACGATCGGAGAGGCTTCGATACAGATGCCCTTTGAGGTCTGATCAGCCTGGCCAAGATTCTTCTTGGTCTGAATGTAAGTGATTCTTCTCTCCTTATCCTCGATGCCTGCTTCTGCCCTGATCATGTGGATCTGTCCTATAGAGTCACAGATGATGATGTAGGCATTCCCCTCTGAATCGTAGAAATCAACAGGTGAGCTGTATGAATAGATATTCATTTTATATTCCCAGACCTTGGTGCCCAGATCTTTGTCAAACGCAATGATCTTATTGCCGCTGGCAAGACCGCTGGTCATGCTGAAAGAGAATATTACCAGGTTAGAGATCTTACCCTTGCCCATGATCGGGTTGCCGAAGCATCCGCCGCTCTGGTCGGAATCTGAAGATTCGGCGTTGAATGTGTAGCAAGGCTCTGAATTCTGCCATTCGATCTTACCTGTAAGGCCGTTAATCTTATAGATATAAGCGGCACCGCAGGATTCACCAAGACCGTTCTGGTTATCTACTTCTGTTCCGATATAGACATAAGGGATGCCGTTCTCCTCATTGATCAAGGGGGTAACATCGGAATCGTCGCCCAGTACCTGCGTCCAGACCATCTTAAGAGTATTAAGGTCAAGGCAGCAGAGGTTCTGTGTGTTATCCATGAAGTAGCCGTAGTTGCCGTATACGGCAATAGAACTCTCTACGCCCATACGGGATCCTACGTTGTCATTGAACATGTACTTATAACCCGTTACCACAGGGCTCATTGAGATAGTCGCAGCACCCGGTGTGTAACTGGTATTAAGGTCAAATGTATAGATATAGCCGTTCTCGCAAGGCCAGATGAGTGTGTCCGTATCGCCGTTAATGATCGGTGAAGAGTCGAACGCATTCCAGTTGGATCTGTAGGCGCCGTCGTCGGAACCGTCATACATGTAGAGCAATGAACCGTCGAGGAGCGAATATACGTACATACCGAAATTCGATCCGCCGTTATTGTCCGTCTGGCCGACATAGATGATAGGATAGCCTCTGGGATCCAATGCGGGAGTGCCCTTTACGGAAGCACCGACATTGATAGGATCTCTTGTCTGCTCACCATTTAACAGATTGAAGAAATAGATCTTACCGTCCAAAGCGGCAATGATGACTTCCCTTAATTCCTGCTGGTGCTTGGCTGTATCGTTAAGGTTCATGTTCTGGCGGATGCTTGCAGGCCATACTGCAACGAGGGGCTGGCCTGTCCACTTAACGCCGGACCATTCGAAGTTCTGCGTGGAAGCGAGCTTCTTGCCGATACCCTTGAATTCCCATCTCTGGGTAAGCGCACCTCTGTAGATATTCGTGTAACCGAATGAAGCGCAGTTTCTGAAGTTATTTCCTCTGTATGTGAAGATGCCCGGAATAGATCCGTACATAACAGGATCGGGCATGTAGATAGGCTTCTCTCTGTTGTAGTCGCCCTCAATGAACTGTCTGTTTACCATGACAGTCTGGGTGATGCCTCTTGTAGCGGGATTTGCACTCTTGTCGATCTCGAGTTCCTTATTGATCCTTACGGATGCGAGACCGGGATAAAGGATAGGATTCTGATAATCCGTGATCGGGGGAATAGGTGTAGGTGTGGGAGATGCGATCGAAATATAACCGGACTGGTCAGTCGTGTCGATATTTGCCAGAGTCTCCTTAGTAGTTGCCTTCTTGAAGTAAACAGCGGCAAGAACACCTGTCAGGCAGACAAAGAGAAGAGTGATCACGACTACCAGAGTCATGGTGCCTTCATTAGGGTCTCTTGTCGGTCTGTAATAACTATTATCAGGCTCGATGTACTGATCGCCGCGCTGCATAATACCCCCAATTGTTCCTTTCTCTAAAAAAGATAACGCTTATTGTAACACGGCTGTAATTTTATCTCAAATTTTAGGGCTGCCTGACACGCTAATAACACTAGAAAATCAATATAATTGTCCTATTATTGTAGGCTATTTGCATATTCCGCTATCTTATCGAGGCGGTGTCTCATGCCTGATTTGCCTATAGGAGGATCCATCATGGCCCCTAATTCCGCAAGGGATGCACCCGGATTTTCCATGTGTGCCTTAGCGGCTTCACGGAGCTCTGGCGGAAGCTTTCCGGACAAGCCGGATTCCATGACCCTGGTAATCAATTCGTTTCTCTGTGCAGCAGCTTCTGCCTGGCGCTTAGTATTGCCCTCATCGCAGTTGACGGCTCTGGTGACTTTGCTGTTAACGTCTTTTCCGGCGCGGATATTCTCGAATTCCATCATCGCCGAAGGGCTTCCGATATAGCCAAGGAAATCGGAAACGTCGTCGCCGTTCTTAAAATACAATGCAAATGAGCCCTTCCTCTCCGCCCTGACATGCTTTATCGACAGGACATCCAATGCCGCCGAGATCAAGGTGGCATTCTCGGGTTCTTTGACAACGAATTCTATGCGGTAACTTTTCGAAGGGTCCGTACAATAGCCGCACCCCCAGAAAGCGCCTCTTAAAAAGCGTCTGGCATCCTCGACTGTAAGTGTGCCGTTCGCAAAACCGGACAGGAGCTCTTCGCAGCGCTCCCAGAGATTAGAAGTATATATATCTTCTAAAATAACCTTACCATTCTTATAACTGCACCTGATGTTCTCGGCCTCGAAAAGCCTGACAACGAGTTCAGACATCCTCTCAGGCACCTTAATGACTTTGGCTGAGCCCTTAACGCTGCTCTGGCTCAGAAAGAGACCGCACAAAGCAGTCTGTCTCTGAACAGGCTTTTTAACGGCATTGGTGGCCGTCTCGATCTTGACCCTGACAGAGAAGCTGTCTTCCATCAGTCCTCATCCGCCTTCTTGGTGTATCTGTGAGGTTCCTTATCTATATCCCTGTGGGAAATAATGCACTTGATGCCGTGTTCGGCGAGCTTATGCGCAATAGTCTCTGTGCAGTAAACGGATCTGTGTCTTCCGCCCGTGCAGCCGATGCCGATATGAACGCTTCCCTTGCCTTCCTTCTCATAGAACGGAATGACAAACGAGAGGAGTTCTGAAGTCATGTAGTTAAATTCATCTGTCTCGCTGAAGCCTTCAAGGTACTTCGCTACAGCCTCATCCTTACCTGTCAGATAGCGCATCTGCGGGAAATAGAAAGGGTTCGGCAAAAATCTTACGTCGAATACATAATCGCAGTCTACAGGAAGTCCGTACTTGAATCCGAACGATTCGACCACGACCAGAATGCTCTGGCTGTCTGCACTCTTTATGATCTCTCCGATCGCATTGCAGAGTTCGGAGTCTGTCATGAACGAGGTATCAACTACGACTGTTGCTATCTCTCTTATATCCTCAAGCATCTTGCGCTCTTCGGCGATCGCCTGGGTAAGAGAGCCCTTCTTTGTTGCAAGAGGATGCTTTCTTCTCGTCTGCTGGTATCTGCTGATAAGTACAGGATCAGATGCTTCAAGGAAGATAACCTTGTAAGGGCATCCCACCTCTTCGTCGATAAGAGCAAGCGCTTCATCGAAGCCGTCCAGATACTCCTGCGACCTGATGTCGACGACGAACGCGAGCTTCGGCGTCGAGAAACCTTCGCCGTTCCTGCCTCTGAAGAAGCTCTTAACGAGGTCCGGCAGAACATAGGGCGGGACATTATCCATGCAGAAATATCCGCAGTCCTCCAGATACCTAACCGCGGCACTCTTACCTGCGCCGCTCATTCCGGTAAGAAATAACAATTCCATTTTTAGCCTCCGAAGTTACCTACCAGTCTCACTTCTTTCTCAAGCCTTACGCCTGAGTTCTCGAAAACTTTTTCCACCACATAATCTATTAGTCTTATGACATCGGAAGCCCTGGCAGTGCCTCCGTTATTTACGATAAATCCTGCGTGCTTGGGAGATACCTGCGCTCCGGAATCGTCCAGGGCAAAGCCCTTGAGCCCCGCATCCTCGATCAGCCTTGCTGCAAAATGCCCCTCAGGTCTTTTAAATGTTGAGCCTGCGGAAGGAACGTCCAAAGGCTGGCTGTTAGTTCTTCTTGCGCGCAGATCGTCTACCAATGCCGTTATCTCGTCCTTGCTGCCCTTTGAAAGGACGGCTTCAAATCCCAGGATTACTGCAATCTTTCCTTCGCTGCTTAGCTTTTCAAAAAGGCTCGTCCTGTAGCCGAAGGCACATTCTTCGCCGCTTATGGTGCGGATGCCCTCACCGTCCCAAAAACTGACTTTGGTAATAAAATCTTTTGTTTCACCGCCGTATGCTCCGGCGTTCATGAAAACAGCGCCGCCGCATGAACCGGGAATACCGCATGCGAACTCGGCGCCTGTAAGTGATAATTCTGTGCAGTAATTTCCGAATCTGGCAAAGGGCAGGCCTGCACCGCAGGTGATCCTTACCCTGCCGTCTTCAAGTTCTTCGGACTTGAGCTCACCCATTTTCTTGCCGATCCTGATTATAAGACCGTCAAAACCTTCGTCGGAAATAAGGCAGTTGGAGCCGTTGCCGAGAACGAACACTTCGATTCCCTTATCCTCTGCCCATTTAAAAAGCACAGCTACTTCATCACCTGTCGAAGGCTCTGCAAAATATCTTGCAGGTCCTCCGCATCTGAAGGTTGAATATCCCGCAAGCGGGACGTTTTCGAGAATGTCTATATCAGCCATCCAAAGACTTTCCGGGGAATACTCTGGATACGAGATCCTGAGCAGCATTGTAACCCATCTTCTTGACTCTGTAGTTGATAGCTGCGGCCTCAACGATGATCGCGAGGTTACGTCCGGGTCCTACAGGAATTGTGACTGAAGGAACCTGGATACCGAGAATATCTGTAGTCTCTTCTGTGAGACCCAGTCTGTCGTATGTTTTCTTCTCGTCCCAAAGCTCCAGGTTGATTACGAAGTCGATGTTCTCCTGCTGCTTGACAGCGGATACACCGTAGAGCTCCTTAACGTCTAAGATACCGATACCGCGGATCTCGATAAGATGCTTGATAACGTCGGGAGCTCTTCCCAGAAGCGTTGTCTCAGACACTTTGCGGATCTCGATCTGGTCGTCGGCGATGAGTCTGTGACCTCTCTTTACGATCTCGAGCGCGGTCTCTGATTTACCTACGCCGGACTCACCGAGGATAAGGATACCTTCACCGTTTACCTCGACGAGAACGCCGTGCATCGATACACGGGGAGCGAGCTCCATCTTGAGGAACTTGACGAGCTCTGAAGAGAAATCAGATGTGGCCTGTGATGTCCTTAATACAGGAGTCTGATACTTTCTTGCAGCATCTAAGATCTCCTTGTGGACCTTGTGGTCACGGGTAACGATAAGAGCAGGAATGTTCTTTTCGAAAAGAGCGGAAACAGACTTGGCCCTCTCTTCGGGAGAGAGGTTGTCCAAGTATGCATGTTCCATGTTGCCGATCATCTGGATTCGGTCAGGACCGAAGTGATCGTAGTATCCGGCGAGCTGCAGGCCGGGTCTTGTGACGTCGGCTACGCAGATCCTTCTGGATTCGATATCGCCTGAATCGTAAACAACCTCCAAGTTATAGGCTTTTACGATCTCTGATAAAAATACGCTCGAAAAAGGCATTTCCCCATTTACCTCCGGATAATATCCTTAAGATCAGAATGTGATCTCGACGTTGTGTGTCTTGCCGTCTGTTGCAACAGGGAGCAGTGTGCCCTCTACTGCAGCGCCGTCAAGTGAGACCTTGATGCCGTCCTGTGCACGGATAAAGCCTTCAGGCTTTGTGATGTGAATATCGTAAACCGTACCGCAGACGGAGACCTTAACATCAAGCTTTCTGTCAGTCTGTCTGAGGATAGGCTCAACTCTCAATCCCTCGCTTGTGAACTCAACGCCGAAGCACTGGAAAAGTGAGAGAAGGAGCCATGTGGACGTACCGGAAAGTGTAGGTCCGATATTCTCGCCTGTCTGGCTGTTGTTGTACTGTGTGCACCATCTCGGGTTGCCGCATGTGACGAAGGGTGACTTCATCGTATTGAACGGTAAGATCTTGTCGATGATCCAGTAAGCTGTATCAGCAAGTCTTGAAGCAAGAGCCTCATCCTTGACTGTCTTAGCCGCACCGAGCATAGCAGAGCATGCCATCATGTTCGCGTGCTTGAAAACGCCGCCGTTCTCACGGTCGCCCGGATAGTAGAGCGCAACGTCGATCTTGGGCGCGATCTGAGGATAATCAACTGTGGAGCAGAGTCTGAAGCCGTAAGGTGTCTTCAGGTACTTGTCGAGTGAATCGAGCATCGTATTGATCTCTTCCTCGGAAGCAACACCAGCAAGGAGTGACCAGGAGAAGCTGTTGAGGAAGTATGTGCCGGGATGGCCCTCTTCAACTGCAAGTCCGTCGCCCTTAGCGCCGAGATAGGAGATGTCTGTCCTGCCTTTTCTGTTGAAGAGTACTCTGCAGTAGAAGTCATCCTTCCAGCAGTACTTTCTGAGGTTATCAGCAAGCTTGTCTGAAAGCTGCTTCATATCGTCAGCAGCAGGGTCGCCGATCTTTCTGAACATTGTCTCAGCAGCGTCTAAAGCAACCTTAAGAAGGAAGCCGTTCATTACGGATTCTGAGAACTCTGAATCGTAAGGAACCTCACCGTAAGCCTTGCCGGCCTTAGCGAGCTGCTCTTTATATTCAGCTACCTTATCCTTACCGGAGATGCAGTCAGGATCGACTCTTAAGCAGTCATTCCAGTCAGCACGGTCGATAAGCGGGATTCCGTGCTTGCCCAAAGAGATCCTGCCGCTGTACATGAGAATAGCCTTGATAGTATCCTTGAGCTTTCTCTTA
The DNA here is from genome assembly GCA_016292155.1 of Saccharofermentans sp. Classification (GTDB taxonomy): domain Bacteria; phylum Bacillota; class Clostridia; order Saccharofermentanales; family Saccharofermentanaceae; genus Saccharofermentans. Next base: position 7,430 of record JAEFBC010000178.1, read on the forward strand.
ACGCCGGGATCTGTCTTCTTCTCCTTTGTGCCTGCCATTACGAACTCCTCTTCAAGGAATGCATAATCGTCAGTAAGGCCTAAATATCTGTCTAATGCCTGTAAGAGCCAGAGGCCGTCATCAGACCACCAGCCGGGTTCTTTTCCGATCCAGTAGAAGTTGTGGTTTGTGTAACCGTCTTCGTATACGTTTTCGATCCATCCTGCGAGCATCTTCTTAACGAATCCTGTGTTGCCCATACCTGCAAAATAGTACATGGAAGCGAAGATGTCCTGGATCTCTCTGAAGCCGATCTCACGGTAGCCCTTCTGTGTCCAGTCAAGAGATCTGGATACGAATGTCTGGTAGAAGACCTGGAAAGGAAGGTTGTTGTTTACATAAGCTTCGAAGTCCTGGTCCTCATGCTCGATCTTCATGTAGTTGGCGTACTTGCCTGTGAAGTCGATAACGTCCTGAAGATCCTTAGCGAGGTTTGCAGGATCCTTGATGTAGTTGGCGACTGCCTCTGCTTCTTCAGCGGGAGTCTTGTCGACAACATAGTTCTCGTTTACGCAGTCGGAAGAAAGGCATGTGATGTTGTCAACGCGGACAGCGCCGTTTGCCTTGACTGTGAAAGGTGTTGATGTGGCAAAGAATCCGGGTCCTTTTCTTGAAGGTCTGGATGCCAGAGGGAAAATGAACTCAGGATTTGAAAGGCTTCCTGAACCAACGAAATCAGCATATCTTACGCTGTACTGATCAGGGAAGAAATCGCCGTCATCAGCGTGTACGACTGTCTCGTTGAATCTGATATCGCCCTTTGTCCACTTGGGGTTCGGGTCAGCTGATACCGCACGGATATCGTTGTTCTCATCGAAGAACACCTGTGACTCGGCGACTACTGTCGTGAAGATAACGTCCTCAGAAAGGGCGTGTGTCTGCTTTGTGCCGAACATACCTGTGCAGACGATCCTCAAGTCCTTGTTCTCTGATGTTGTGTTCTCGATATCGATGAGCTGTGCTTCACAAGCTACAGGGAGACCTTCTCTCTGAGGCACGATGAAGATAGTTCTCTTGATCTTAAGCCCGCAGGAGAGCTCATAGTAAATGATCGTCCTGTTCTGTGAGTGAACTGTGCGGATCTTATCAAGGCCTTCAGCGATGGCATCGCCTGACCAGAATATCTTCTTGCCGTTCTCAACAAGGTAGAACTGTCTGTTTGCAGGGAAACCGTTCTCTTCAGGGAGATAGTCCCATCTTGTTGCGAGAACCTGTGTATCCGCATGAGATCTGAATGAGCCGCCACCCAGGCTGTCTACAGTACTCTTCGGAGTTGACTGCAGAGGGAAGTCGAAATCAATGCGGTTGCCGATAAGCATGTTTGTGTAGTAGTGAGGTCCGGGTGAAGGTGTGGAAGGATCAAAAGTAAGCTCGCCGTTAGTTGCAAGCTTTCCGCCCCATACATCTGTACTCTTGATAAGTTCTGCACATCTGTCCAGAACCTGCGCGCTGAATTTAGCTTCAGCGAGATTTCCGTCCTTCTCGGTAAATGCTCTGAAATCGTCTTCGTTTCTTACGATAAGGATGCTGTATCCTTCGTTGATAAGGCCTGTAAACTGCTCGAAAATCACGTCGTCAGAAGCCAGGATGCTGACAGCCATGCTGTCGAATTTGAGACCTGAGACTCCGATAACGACGGGTGATCTGCCAAAACGAACGTACTGGGCAGAGACGCCGCCTGCTACGATCGTATCACCGAACTTGTCCAAAAGAAGTTCTTTTGCGGGAAGTCTTTCTCCTCTTGCCTTTTCACCAATGTAACCCATGTTGATCCTCCATGAGAATGAATTTTTATTTTCGTATTTTCAGCAAGGAACCCCACGGTCGATAAACCACGGGGTCTTGCTTAAACTGACATTAAATTACCGACTTGATTATCGATATTAGCCAAGCACTACCTCGACCTTATGAGTCTTGCCGTCGCCTGCAACCGGAACGATGCAGCCGTCAACTGCAGCGCCGTCAACTGTAAGAGACTTAACACCCTTGTTAACGTGATCAGGATTCTTGATCGTGATCTCGTATGTGTCGCCTCTGAACTGACGTGTAGCTGTGAATCCGTCCCATGCAGCAGGGATGGAAGGATCTACTCTGAGGCCGTCGAACTCAGGCTTAACGCCTAAGATGTACTGGGAAATAGCAACCATGTTCCAGGCAGCTGTACCTGTGAGCCAGGAGTTCTTGCCCTGACCGAAGTTCTTGGCATCCTTACCGCCGATCATCTGGCCGTAAACATAAGGTTCTGTCTTATGGATATCAGATGTCTCTTCAGTGAATGCAGGAGCGATCTTTGAATAGTACTCGAAAGCCTTGTCTCCTCTGCCGGCATAAGCCTCTGCGCAGATGATCCATGCATTGTTGTGTGTGAAGATACCGGCGTTCTCCTTGTATCCGCCCGGATATGTGGAGATCTCACCGTACTGGATATAGTACTTTGTGTATGCAGGGTTGTTGAGAACGAGACCGAACTCGCAGTTGAGATACTTGTCGATGGAGTTCAGAGTCTTGATGTCTGCGCCGACATCCTTACCGATCTCAGACATAACAGCGAAGCCCTGGGGTTCGATGAAGATCTTACCCTCTTCGCATTCCTTGGAGCCCATCTTTTCGCCGTTTGCGTCATAAGCTCTGATGAACCAGTCGCCGTCGAAAGCGGATTCCATAGTATTCTTCTTCATCTTGTCGATCTCAGCCTGAGCCTTTGCAGCTTCATCAGCCTTGCCAAGGTGCTCTAAGATACCGACATAAGCAGGACCTGTGTATGTGAAGAGCGCTGCAACGAATGCAGACTCAGCAACCTTGGAGTAACCGCCCTCTGCCTTGAACTTGGGGTTGGTGTATGTCTGGAAAGACTCACCGGGTGTGTCAGAGAAGCAGGAAAGGTTGATACAGTCGTTCCAGTCAGCACGCATTGCGAGAGGAAGTCCGTGAGGTCCCAGGTTGTTAACGATGTGATAGAAGGAAACATCGAGGTGCTCGAGCATTGTGTGCTTTCCGTCCGGATCGTCATCGAAAGGAACGTTTGCATCGAGGATGCCCCAGTCGCCTGTTTCCTTGATCTAAGCTGCAACGGAAAGGATCATCCAGAGC
>JAEFBC010000179.1 GCA_016292155.1 Saccharofermentans sp.
CCTTATTCCTTTTGCAAAACTATTCGAAAAAATAAATCCTACAAATAATAGTTTAAAGCAAAAGGAAAGGGTGTCAATTATTGCTGTGCGGGAGCTGCGACCTTCTGGGCTCTGGCAAGAGCGTCGTCTATGTGTGCGCAGAAGTTCTCTTCTCCGAGCTTGTCGTAGAAGCCTGCCTTCTGGATGACCTTCATGGGCTGCTCGTTTACGTGTGACATGATGAGCTGGACGCCTCTGTTCTGACAGTCCTCACTAAGGAGTTCGAGGTTCTTCATTGCTGTCGCGTCGATCGTGCTTACGCTTCTCATACGGAGCACGAGAGCCTTTGTATCTTCCTTAGGTGAGATCTGTAAGATCTTGCCTGCTGATGCGAAGAACATAGGACCTGAGATCTCATATACGAGTGTGTGTTCAGGGAGCTCTCTTAAGTCGATGCTGTCAGGATCATTCTCGGGATCGAAATTCTTCCATCCTTCAACCTGCGTAACTTCGCTCATTCTCTTCATGAAGAGAACTGCTGCAAGGAGCACGCCTACTTCGATAGCCACGACAAGATCGAAGATAACAGTGAGTGCGAAAGTGATAAGGAGGACAACGATGTCGCTCTTGGGTGAGCTCTTTACGAGCTTAACAAATCTTCTCCAGCCGCTCATGTTGTATGCGACCTGGAAAAGGATAGCTGCGATGCAGGGCATGGGGATGAGCTTTGCGTAGGGCATAAGGAATACAACTACGATAAGAAGTGTTACTGCATGAACCATGCCGGCTATAGGTGTCTTACCGCCGTTCTTGATGTTTGCTGCAGTTCTTGCGATAGCGCCTGTTGCGGGGATACCGCCGAAGCATGCGGATGCCATGTTGCCCAAGCCCTGTGCAACGAGCTCGGCATTAGGTCTGTGCTTGGAGCCGATCATGGAATCTGCAACGACTGCTGAAAGGAGTGACTCAACGCCTGCAAGGAATGCGATGGTTACGGCGTTTGAGAGCTGTCCTCTGATGTTCTCGAAAGTGAACATCGTGAAGTCAACGCTGAACGGAGGAAGACCTGCCGGGATATCGGCAAACTGCTTACCGATTGTGTTGACGTCTAAATGGAATACCTCAACGATAACTGCAGTAACGATTACTGCGATGAAAGATCCGGGGATCTTCTTGAAGAAGATGGGCCATACGATGAGGATGACAAGGGCGATAGCGCCTACCATTACTGCCTGCCAGTTGAGTGTTACGGCATTCTTGATGAGGGCCATTACTTTCTCGCCTGTCTCGATGGGCTTCTCGCCGTTCTGGTAAATGATGCCGGTGAAGTCCTTGATCTGTCCGATGAAGAGGGTGACTGCGATGCCAGCGGTAAAGCCTGTTGTGATCGGGTCGGGAATATATTTAAGAAGGCTTCCGAAGCGGCAGATACCCATGATGATGAGGATGATGCCCGCCATGATCGTTGCGATCATGAGGCCTTCTCTGCCGTCCTTCATGACGATGCCTGCAACGATGGTGGCAAATGCTGCCGTAGGGCCTGCGATCTGAACTCTGCTTCCGCCTAATAAAGATACGATGAATCCAGCGACGATCGCGGTATAGATACCTGCCTCAGGACCGACGCCTGATGCGATCGCAAGTGCAATGGATAAAGGCAGAGCGATGATAGCTACGATGATTCCCGCGATGATATCCTTTACAAGCTGGGAACCGGAATAGTTCTTCATAACGGAAAACAGCTTCGGTTTAAATTCGTTCATAACAGACCCTCTTATTCTTCTAATAAATTCAAACTTCGAAATTATATGAATTAGGTCATGCCGTATCAATTAATAATTTGCACGAATGTGCGAGAATTTTTCTCAAATAGTGTAAACGGCTTGACCATAATGGTATATAATGCGTTATGTAAAGTGTCAGGGTGTCATCGGGGGATGATATGAATAAGACGGTTATAACTGTTCAGCACACCGAATCTGAACATCATCTTAACGGGCATGCAGGTGCCTGGGGCAATTGGCCGCTCACAGAAAAGGGCAGGAAACAGGCCTTTGATATCGGCGTATGGCTTTCTAAGGAAGGCTGTGCCGATGGTTTTGTCATGTACTGTTCAGATCTTGCCCGTGCTGAGCAGACGGCAGAAGAGATCAATAAGACTCTCCATCTTACTCCCGTAATGTCTGAACTTATCAGGGAAGTCAATGCCGGCGCAGGCAACGGCAAGCCCTGGGACTGGTTTGACGGGCACAAGATCAAGTCCGGAAGCGGATACGATCCCGATTACAGACCATTCCCGGATGCCGAGTCCGACAGGGATCTCTGGAACAGGATAATGCCCTTCTGTAAGCAGATATTAGAAAGTGACGAGGAGAAGATCCTCATCGTGTCACACGGCTGCACTTTAGGCTTTCTGCAGGCGATGCTCATGGGATTTGAATTCGATGACTTAAGAAGAGCGCGTTTCAGCGGGCGCTCCGGATCCGTCTCAAGATTTACAGTTGATCCTGACGGACGTGTGACTGCTAACTATATAAATCAAAGGCAATGGGAAACATGAGAAAGATAGGATTAGTCGGCGGGACAGGTCCCGAGTCGACATTGATGTACTATAAGATTCTGAATACCGAGATCGACCGCGTCACGGGCGGCAGGGCCATGCCTGACATCGCGATCGAGAGCGTTAATTTCACAAGAGCATGGAACTACGTGACAGAAGGCGAGTTCGGCCTTCTCGCGGATTATCTTTATGAGAAACTGGACGCATTGGATAAGGGCGGTTCGGAGGTCATATCTCTTACCGCGGTTACGATGCATGTTGTCTACGATGAGCTTGCCGCAAGGTTCAGTAAGCCGATCGTAAGCATCCCGAAGACTGTTGCAGAAGAGGCTGTATCCAAAGGCATTAAGCGCATAGGGCTTTTAGGCACCATCTTCACGATGGAGAAAGACTACATGAAGAAGGACCTGAGGGAAGCCGGGATCGAGGTTTTCGTGCCCTCGGAAGAAGACAGAAAGCTCGTTGCAAAGAGGATCTTCGAAGAGCTCGAGAAGGGCATCGTCAAAGAATCCACGCTTAAAGAACTTCAGGATGTCATTAACAGAATGAAGGAAGAAAACGGCATTGAAGGCGTCATATTAGGATGCACGGAGCTGCCGCTGATACTTAATCCAGACAATTGTCCGGTCGCATGTTTAGATGCGGTCGAGATACATATAAGACGGTTGATCGACCTGTCGGTCAAATAATATTAGGGGGACATAGGAATGAAATTCGAAGAAAGGAAGTTCCTGCTCAAAGACGGCAGGACGTGCGTGCTTAAGCCTAACTCGCCTGAGTACGCGCAGGAGATGCTGGACTATCTCCGGAAAACTTCCGCGGAGACTGAATATCTCTTGCGGTATCCGGACGAAGTCAGATTCACGCTGGAAGGTGAGAAAGAGATCCTGGGAAGTCTTCTGGAGAATCCTTATGCCATCATGATGATCGCAACGGTTGACGGCAAGGTGGCCGGCAACGGAAGCGTCAACGGCATAGGAGACAAGAGGAAGATCCAGCACCGCTGCTCGCTTGCGATCGCACTTTACGAAGAATTCTGGGGCTTAGGGATCGGCACGGCCATGATAGATTACATGGCAGAACTTGCCGGTCAGACCGGCTGGAAACAGATGGATCTCGAAGTCGTTGCAGAGAATGAGCAGGCAATAGCGCTTTATAAGAAGTGCGGTTTCATCGAGACCGGACGCCGTCACAATGCACTTAAGTTTGACGACGGTTCGTTCCACGATGAGATACTGATGTACAAGGATCTCTAAATCCATGAGACACAAGCTGAATATGCTCGGAGCCCGGCGTAAAGATGCCGGCGGCTTTTGGTATTACTGCGGCTATTGCGCGTAAAAAGAGAACAAGAAAAAACACATAGACTAAAAATACGGGGGATAACATAATGAAATTAGGTTTTTCTTATATCGGACTAATATGGCTTATCATGCTCTTCGTACCGAATTTTATATGGATGAAGAACAAGCCGAAGGACTATGAAGAGCACGCGAAAAAAGAGAATAAAGTGCTGCTCGCATTCGAGCGTGTGGGACAGTTCATCGTAACGCCCGCCGCGCTCATCTTCTCCAATTTCAACATTCACAAGTTCACATTCTGGAGCGCAGTGCTCATCATCTCATTCATCTGCATGGTGATCTATGAGATATTCTGGATCCGCTATTTCAAGTCTGAAAAGACCATGAAGGACTTCTACAGGAACATGTTCGGAATAGCTGTTCCGGGCGCATCTCTTCCTGTCGTTGCATTCTTCCTTCTCGGAATCTACGGCGGCAACATCATCATGATCTTAGGTGCGGTCATCTTAGGAATCGGCCACATCGGAATCCATGTTGCGCACAGAAATGAAGTATGGGGCAAAAAGCCCAAGAAGAAGCTTCCTGTAAGGATCATCCTCGGCATCTTAAAGTGCATCGGCATACTGCTTCTTGTGGTTGTATTCGGATTCTTTATCTACGCGATCACAGGACGTAATATCAATGAGGTCAAGCTTGCCTTTGAATTCAAGGACGGCATCAATGAGGAGCTCTATGTTCCTCTCAAGAACGGTGACGGCTTCGTCCGTCTCATCGGAAAAGATCAGAACAATCCTGTCATCCTGTACCTGCACGGCGGTCCCGGAGAACCTGACGGTTATACGGAATACTTATGCTCCGGCGGTCTGACGGATGAATATACTCTTGCCATCTGGGATGAGAGCGGCTGCGGCAGAACCTACTACAGAAACATGGAGAAGGGCAACGCGAAGACTCCCACACCGCAGATCCAGCAGGAAGACATTGATTCACTCGTTGATTATCTCCGCGGCAGATTTAATCAGGACAAGGTCGTCATATTGGGACATTCTTACGGAACTGTCCTCGGAAGCACCTATGTCTATGATCATCCGGAAAAGGTTACCGCATTTATCAGCGTTGGCCAGGTAGTAAGCTTCAAGAACTTTGCAAGTGAGCACTACGCATATGAGGATGCTCTTGCCCAGGCTAAGGCCAAGGGTGACGACACAACCGAACTCGAGAGCGTCTATAAGGCATTCTGTGATGATCCCAATGTCGTTAACATGCAGCCTCTCCGCCAGGCTACCTCACGTTACCATCAGGAAACCGTGCCGTCTGAATTTTCTTATGCAGACATTGTCTGCTCCCCTTATCTCGGAGTCGATGATGTCAGGTGGACACTTTTCGAGTATTCCATGATGTTAGGCAACCCGGGATTTGAGATGTCCCAGGGAGAGCTCCTGGCTGATCTTATGGGTTTTGATATTAATGAGCACTATAAGAGTTACAAGGTTCCTGTATTTTACATCTCAGGCTCTGCGGACTGGACCTGCCCCTGGACTATGGTCAAGGAGTATTACGAGAGCATCGAGGCTCCGAAAAAGGCCATGTACGTCATGGAAGGCTGCGGCCATGCGCCCCAGACCCAGCTCCCGGATGATTATGTAAGCGCTATTAAGCAGTTCCTTAAGAGCGCGTAAATCACAGTTCAATCTGTTTATCCCGCATAACCTTCCTTCACAATCCAGGAAAAGAAGTCCCTTATTCTTTCCAACGCATCTCTCTTCAAAACGGGATAAACTTATTGATATTATTAACCCAAACAGCAGCTTTCCTCTGTTTGGGTTAATTTTTTGCCGTATTGGTATAATCGGAAATGAAGTAACTCCAAAGGAGAATTGCCATGAGCGTTTATATTGCTTACAGAGATCTTCCGCGCTATTTCAATGATCAGAACCAGATGGGCGGCATACCGTTTAATTCCGACATAAGGCTCACGACATCAGAGGCCGGCGCATATCTTCTTACATATAGCGGTCAGGATTATGCCGTTTCAAATGAGAGGGGAGAGAAGTTTACGGAAGAAGTCCTTGCCAAGTGCACGGATAAGCACAGGGGATTATTCCCTCTGAAGCCGTCTTACAACGGCCGGAACATAGCTGCCGTTATCGAGATCCACAAGGACAGGGACTTTGCATACTATGACATGGACGCTGAGGAACTCCTTCAGATGCTTACTGCATTAAGGGATGAATCGGGTGAACCGTTAGATAGAAAGGGAGTAATAAATCACTGCTACCCCAACCCTGCGCTTCCCGAAGGTGACTTCTTCCTGCAGGGTATATACCATCAGAAATTTATTCCGGATAAAAATTCTCCTTCGGTCATACAATCTTTCACTTATGACAAGGTAACCAGCGATTTCTGGGTTTATGACGGAGAAGCTCATATTGAAGTCCGTGAGGATAATACCAAGAACACATACGATGTGCCCGCAGAGCTCATCCCTGAGATCAAGGAAAAAGTAAGGCAGCTCTGCGAAGATCCTGCCGAAGCCTATGTCGAAGAAGGCGCTTTTGAAGCATTTGTCAATTTCGGCGAAAACGGTGAAAAGAAGATATTTACAAAGCCCGATAAGACATTGGCGCTCCTTAAGGAAATCGCGTCAAAGTGCGTATTCAAAGGATCTGAAGAAGTAAAGGGGATCTCATTTTATGGCGGAGAGGCTTCGAGGAGTGCTTTCTGTGAAATGTTCAGCAAGATACCGCCGGATATGCAGACGGCAGTGCTGGTCTCTCAGGAGGCCCAGGCTGTAAGAAAGGCTGCAGGTCCTGATCCGGAACCTGCTGATCCGGACCGCTGCTTATACTGCGGCGCGCCCAGAAACGGGCACAAGTTCTGTACCGAATGCGGAGGCGAGTTCAAGTAAGCATTTGGGGCGTTTCCCTTGCCGCGCTTGACTTTTTTCGAACCGCATTATATAAATAAGACCTGCAATGAAGGTGCGTAAGTAGTCTTTCTTCAGACAGTACCAGAGAGTCGTGTCACCGGCTGAGAGCACGATACTAAGGGTGGAAGGATGAATTTCAACACTGGAGCATTCTGGCGGAAACGGCATATTTGCTGATTAAGCAGATGCGATCGCTGCGGCATCACGGCAGCGGCTATAAGAGCGGAGAACTGATATTACGGTTTTCCGAACATGGGTGGTACCGCGAAGGTGCAGATAATACGCTAATTCGTCCCATGGCAATGAATAATTGCCGTGGGATTTTTTTATGCTTAGGCGATTAGAAAACAAGGAGGAAAACATGGCTGAACTTAGTGAATTAAGTGAGAAGTTATCCGCTATCAAGAGTCAGATCGAAGCTGATCTGGCAGGAATCACGAGCTCTAAGGGAATCTTCGAGTACAAAAAGAGCGTTATGGACTCTAAGGAAGGTAAGATCGGTTCCCTCATGAAGGAGATGGGCAAGATCCCGAAAGAGCAGAAGGCCGACTACGGCAAGATGGTCAACGAGATCAGGAACTGGGCAACTGAGAAGTTCGACGCTCTGGACGCAGAGTTCAAGGCAGCTGAGCAGAAGGCACGTTACGAGGCTGAGGCCATCGACGTAACTCTTCCTTCAAAGAAGCTCAAGAAGGGCTATCTCCACCCGAATACACAGGTAAGAAACCAGATCGTTGATATCTTCGGTTCCATGGGTTTCTCTGTCTACGAAGGCAACGAGATCGAGACAGACCACTACAACTTCACGGCTCTGAACATCCCGAAGGATCACCCTTCACGTGATATGCAGGATACTTTTTATCTGAGCCCTGAGTTCCTTCTCAGAACCCAGACCTCTGCAGGTCAGGTTCACGTTATGGAATCCCAGCAGCCGCCTATAAAGATCATCTCACCCGGTAAGGTTTTCCGTTCAGATGACGACGCCACACACTCACCTATGTTCTCCCAGATGGAAGGACTTGTAGTTGATGAGGGCATCACACTCTGCGACCTCCAGGGCATGCTCGACGTATTCGTAAAGAAGATCTTCGGCGAAGAGACAAGAACACGTTTGAGACCTTCTTACTTCCCGTTCACGGAGCCTTCCGTTGAAGTAGATGTTAGCTGCTTCCAGTGCGGCGGCAAGGGCTGCAAGCTCTGTAAGGGAACAGGCTGGATCGAAGTCTTAGGTGCCGGCGTAGTCAACAAGAAGGTTCTTGAAGGCTGCGGCATCGACAGCGACAAATACAGCGGTCTGGCTTTCGGTATCGGTATCGATCGTATTGCCATGCTCAAGTACGGCATCAACAACATCAAGCTCCTGTTTGAGTCTGATCTCCGCGTACTTGAACAGATCGATGACTAAGGTTAAAGGAGGCAAATGATTTATGTTAGTACCATTAAGCTGGCTTAAAGATTATGTAGATATTGACGTTACTCCGGACGTGCTTGAGGAAAAGCTCTTCAGCTGCGGATTCGAAGTAGAGGAAAAATATGAAGTAGGCAAGGACATTTCGAATGTCGTTGTAGGCGAAGTTAAGACCTGCGAAGTCATCGAGGGCACACATCTTCACCTCTGCACGGTAGATGCAGGCGAGCACGGCGTTCTTCAGATCTGCTGCGGCGCTGATAACGTTGCTGTTGGCGGCAAGTATCCTCTGGCCCTGATCGGCGCACAGGTTTACGCTACCGCAAAAGATCATGTCACCGTTGAAGGCGTCATGACGATCGGCCAGGGCAAGCTCCGCGGCTACGATTCATACGGCATGCTCTGCTCCGGCGTTGAGATCGGCGTTACTGAGGACATGTTCCCCGGCGCAGGCTATAACGGACTTCTCGTTCTTCCTGATGACGCTGTTCCGGGCGCAGACGTTAAGCCTATTCTTGGTTTGGACGATTATATTTTCGACGTTTCCATCACGGCAAACCGTCCTGACTGCCAGTCGATCTTCGGCATCGCACGTGAGGTTGCTGCAGTTCTCGGCAAGGAAATCAAGGAGCCCGCGCTCGATTACACAGAGAGCGATGTTGCGATCGACTTCAATATCCGCGTATCTGCTCCGGATCTTTGCCCCAGATACATCGGCCACTATGTTTCCGATGTTACCATCGGTGAGTCACCTCTCTGGATGAAGCGCCGTCTGGCTCTTGTCGGCTGCTCTGCGATCTCCAATGTCGTAGACATCACAAACTATGTTCTTTACGAGCTCGGCCAGCCGATGCACGCGTTCGATTTCTCTTACCTTGAAGGCGGAGAGATCCACGTTCGCCGCGCTGAGAACGGCGAGAAGATCGTAACTCTGGACGAGAAGGAATTCGCTCTTACTTCTGACAACCTCGTCATCTGCGACGGCGTTAAGCCCGTTGCTCTGGCAGGCATCATGGGCGGACTTAATTCAGAGATCCTGGATTCCACTAATGCAGTCATGTTCGAAGCTGCTAAGTTCGCTCACGACAATATCCGCAAGAGCTCCAAGGCTCTGGGCCAGGTATCTGATTCTTCTATGAGATTCTCCAAGGGCGTTGATGAGTACACAACGGTCATGGCAATGAAGCGTGCGCTGCACCTCATCGAGGAACTCGGCTGCGGCAAGGTAAGTAAGACAGCATTCGACGTTAATACAGGCAACTCCGTTGAACCCAGAAAGCTTACAGTCAGCGTTGCACGTGTTAACGGCGTTCTCGGAATCAAGGTGCCCGATGAAGACATCGTCCGCATCCTGACAGGCCTTAACTTCGCACCCGAACTTAACGGCGATGAGCTTACTATTGCGATCCCCGGCTACCGTGTCGATATGGAATCCTATCAGGACGTAGCTGAAGAAGTAATCCGTATGTACGGCTACGATCACATCACGCCTACATTCATTCCTACGGCGAAAGTTACTTCCGGCGGATACAATCTGAAGCAGCGTTCAGAGCTCAAGATCAAGAACGCACTCTGCGCAGCAGGCGCTTCCGAAGGTGTACATTATTCATTCTTCTCACCTGCAGACTTCGATCTTTTGAGGCTCCCTGAGGACGCACCCGAGCGCTTCGCGATCAAGCTCGTTAACCCCATCAATATCGACCTCTCACTGATGCGTACGACATTAGCACCTCAGATGATCAAGGCAATGGCAAGGAACCAGAAGAATGCGATCCTTTCCGGCCGCATCTACGAGATGGGCAACAAGTTCCTGCCTAAGTCTCTGCCTCTCACGGAATATCCTGACGAGCGCGAGACTATCTGCATCGGCGTCTTCGGCGACGATGAGGATTTCTACTCGCTTAAGGGCCTCGTAGACGTCATCGCATCCGCACTTGATATCAAGTTCGATTACGAGAAGTCTTCGAAAACATTCCTCCACCCGGGCAGAACCGCAAAGGTCATCTGCGATGGTGTTGAAGTCGGCTACTTGGGCCAGGTCCTCTATGAGATCTGTGACGAACTCGACATGAGAGTACCCGCTTACGTTGCAGAGATCGACCTCCGCACCTTAAGCAAGTACTACGGCAAGGAAAGAAAGTTCATCCCGCTTCCGAAGTTCCTCGAAGAAAAGCGCGACTTCTGCTTCGTTATGGATAAGTCCGTTACATGCAGCACTGTCGAAAAGGAGATCGAAGCGTCCTGCGACTACATTACAAAGATCGAACTCTTCGACATCTACGAAGGCGCACAGCTTGGTGAGAACAAGAAGAGCCTCGCTTTCAGCGTTGTCTTCACTCCTAAGGATGAGGAATTCAAACCCGAGGTCATCGACGGATTCGTCTCCACGATCCTTAAGAACCTTGAAGAGAAGTACGGAATCACTTTAAGAGCGTAAGATTTCCGTCCTTAAACTAAATTGATCAGAGCCCCGGAGTCAAGTGCTTCGGGGCTTTTTTAGCACATGCAAGCGGTCACGCGCGTCAAGGGACGTTGCACTCTGCTTATCGCGCCCTTGACCCGCCCGCCTGCATGCGCTGTGTGGTGTTTAAGAGGCTGATAGCCTCCTGTCATCTATGAGATGCAGGGGCCGGATTATGTGTGCCCAAAGCCCTAATTTCTTGTCGGTTTTTCAGGGGTTTTGTCGGTTATTTTGGCCGCATGTCTGCAGGTTTTTGTAATACTGTGTCGGCATTTGTCGGCTTTTCAGTGGAACCTTGTATGCTATCTTGTCGGTTCCGCATTTCCCTTTGTCGGTTTTACGGGACCGACAAAGGAAATGCAGTTTCCGACAGGATAGCCGACAAGAAAACATACAAATCGACAAGGAACCTGCAAATTGTCGTTAAGTTCCTTTTAGAACCGGCAGGAAAGCCTGCAAACGCCCACAAAAAACCGACAAGAAATTAAGGTTTTCCGGCAGGGTATTTTAGCGGAGGCGGCGGGAGAGGATAGTCCGTTTTGGAAGAGGGAGAGGACAGGATGTTTTGGCGGCGGGGGAGGGAGGACAGATAAATTAAAAGCACCTGCCGGGACGAAAATGACAGGTGCTTTTAACTGGTGTGTATATGATTGGAAATGTTATGAAGCTTTGCCGTGGAGCGCTGATACGCCTGCTCTGCTGTGGATAGGCTGTGACCTGACAGGGGAAGCGGAAGCAATGAATGCTGCGCTTCTGATCTTGGTGAAGTATCTTACGAGGGCGAAGAAGCCGCTGATGAACCAGGTGAGACCTGCAGCAAGCCAGATGCCCCAGACACCTAAGACGGGGAAAAGGCCAAGGAGGATAGGGAATCCTATTCTGCCGATGACTTCGACTACTCCGTTGCTTAAGGAGAAGCCTGCGTCGCCGATGCCGTTAAGGACTCCGCGGCAGACGTAGATCGTGCCGAGTGCGAAGTAGAAGGCGCTTGTGATGCGGAGAGCTGTGGCACCCATGCTGATGATCTCAGGGTCTTCAACGAAGAGCTTCATTACTGTTTCGCCGCCGATCTGGGCAAGGGGAAGGACGATGAGGGAGAAGACAGTCATGATGATCATGCCCTTTGTAAAGCCTTCTTTGATGCGCTTGTAGTTTTTGGCACCGAGGTTCTGGCCGGCGTGTGTGGACAATGCCATGCTAAGGGACCCGTAGGGCTGCTGGACGATCTGCTCGATCCTGCCTACTGCGGTGAATGCTGCGACGGTCATGGAGCCAAAGCCGTTGACGTAGCGCTGAAGAGCGATGCAGGATACTGCGATAAGAGACATCTGGAGAGCGAGCATGGAGCCCATTCTCGTGCACTCTTTGATGATCACCATGTCAGGGCGGAGAAGATCCTTGCTGATCTTGAAGTAATCGTTCTTAAGATATGCGAACAGAAGGCAGCCGATGCCGGAAACGAACTGTGCGATGAGCGTTGCGACTGCAGCTCCGAATACGCCCCATCCGAATACGTTTACGAACAGGAGATCGAGGCCGATGTTGAGGCCGCAGGATACAAGCAAGAATACGAGCGGTGTGATCGAATCGCCGAGAGCGCGGAGCATTGCCGAGCCGTAGTTATACATACCGATCAAGGGTATGCCCAGGCACATTATTCTTAAGTACTGTGTTGATAATGCGATGATGTCGGAAGGTGTGTCGAGCACTCTTAATATCCATGCTGATATGGCAAAGCCGAGTGCAGCCATGAACAGGGATGCGATGAGCATCATGTAGGCGCTGTTGACGATTACCTTCTTGACTCTTTGTTCATCCTTGGCACCGAAATACTTGGAAGCGGTGATTCCGCCGCCGTTTGCCACGCCGATGCAGAATGAGAAGAATAAAAAAGAAAGGGAGCCGGTAGAACCTACAGCTGCCAGGGCATCGGGTCCAACAACACGTCCTACGATTGCGGAGTCGGCAAGATTATAAAGCTGCTGGAAGATGTTTCCGACGAGCATGGGTAATGAGAACTCCAGGAGGAGTTTGACGGTATTACCTTTTGTCATATCACGTACAAGTGTGCTC
>JAEFBC010000180.1 GCA_016292155.1 Saccharofermentans sp.
CTCAAAAGAACTTGAAGCATTTATCGACGAATGGAAGAATAAGCCAGGCAATCTTATTATGATCCTTCATAAGGTTCAGGAAGAGCAGGGCTATATTTCCAAAGAAGCAGCTGCAGCTGTAGCAGAACGGACAGGTTCTCATCTTGCCCGCGTATATGGCGTTATGACGTTCTATCACTTCTTCAAAACCCAGCGTCCTGGAAAGAATAAGATAAGCGTCTGTCTTGGTACAGCCTGTTACCTTAAAGGTGGACAGGATCTTATTGATGAGGCAAGAAGCATTCTTGGCCTTTCAGAAGATAAGATTTCTACAGATGATGGTCTTTTCTCAGTTGAACCGGTTCGCTGTATCGGTTGCTGTGGTCTTGCTCCTGTTATGTCCGTAAACGGCGACGTATACGGAAAACTTACAAAAGCACAGATTGCAGGTATTCTGGACAAATACAGAGGATAAGTGAATGCATTACACGCTTTGCGACATGATTGCCGATATTACCCAGAACGGGATTGAAGCAGGTGCGGCAAAGGTTTGTGTAGAGCTTACTGAAACTGAAAAAACACTTACGGTGTACGTCCGTGACAACGGAAAAGGAATGAGTCCTGAAACCTTAAAAAAAGTACAGGATCCTTTTTACACCGATGGGGTCAAACATCCGAACCGTAAAGTAGGATTGGGAATACCGTTCCTTATCCAGACGATTTCGGAGACAGGCGGTTCTTGGAACATCAGTTCCGAGCTTGGAAAAGGAACTACCGTTTATATGCAGTTTGACCTTACGAATATTGACACGCCTCCTGTTGGAGACGTTCCCGGGTTATTCCGGCAGGTACTGCTGTTGCAAAACACAGTTCCCGGCTATGAGATGGAAATCAGCAGAAAAAAAGAGGCCGCTTCCGGATCTCTTGATTATTCGATTACACGCTCTGAGCTGGTAGACGCCCTTGGCGACCTAGAGAATGGAAAGTCCCTTGCACTGCTTGGAGATTTTCTCTATAGCCAGGAAACCGCGGATTAACTAATTTATCAAAGGAGACCACATTTATGGCTAAGATGTCCCTTGAAGAACTGCGGAAACTCCGCAGCAATGTCAAAAGCGATCTTACAAGACGTGATACAGACGGAAAAAGCATTCAGATTATCGTAGGTATGGGTACGTGTGGTATTGCAGCCGGTGCTAAAGAAACTCTCGATGCTTTCATCAAGATTCTCGACGAGAAAAAACTGGCAGACAACGCCATCATACGCCAGACAGGCTGTATGGGCATGTGCGCGAACGAGCCTACAGTTGAGGTTATCGTTCCAGATATGCCAAAAGTTATCTATGGTAACGTAAAAGCAGACGTTGTTCAGTCAATTGTCAATGACCACATCATCGGCAAGAAGTTACTGGACAATCTCATCCTCGACCGCCCGTCGATTGATATAACAAAGTAATTTCAGGAGAAAACGATGGCATATACCCATTACATTCTTGTCTGCGGCGGTACAGGCTGCGAATCAAGTAACTCAGACCTTATCTACAAGAACCTTATTGAAGAAGCAAAGAACTTCGGTGTTGCAGACAAGGTTCAGATTGTAAAGACAGGTTGTTTCGGTTTCTGTGAGAAGGGACCGATTGTTAAAGTTCTTCCAGAAGATTCTTTCTATGTAGAAGTTAAACCGGAAGATGCAAAAGAAATCATTGCAGAGCAGGTTGTTAAAGGCCGTGAGGTTAAACGCCTTCTCTATAATAAGGAAAAGAAGAGCGTAGAGGCTGTAGAGGACATTCAGTTCTATCAGAAGCAGCTCCGCATCGTTCTTCGTAACTGTGGTGTTATCAATCCTGAGAACATCGAAGAATACATCGCTCGTGACGGATATCTGGCTCTTGAAAAAGCACTTTTCGAAATGAAGCCGGAAGACATCATTGAAGAAGTAAAGAAATCTGGTCTTCGCGGACGCGGTGGTGCAGGATTCCCAACAGGTCTTAAGTGGGAAGCTGGTATGAAGGCTGTTGGCGACGAGAAATACGTTGTTTGTAACGCTGACGAAGGTGACCCAGGAGCATACATGGACCGCTCCACAATTGAAGGTGACCCACACTCAGTTCTTGAGGCAATGACAATCTGTGGTAAAGCAATTGGTGCTAACAAAGGTTTCATCTACATCCGCGCTGAGTACCCACTTGCTGTTGAGCGCCTTAAGATTGCTATGGCACAGTCACGTGAGGCTGGTCTTCTTGGTAAAGACATCCTCGGTTCTGGCTTCGACTTTGATATTGAAATCCGCCTTGGTGCAGGTGCATTCGTTTGCGGTGAGGAAACAGCTCTTCTGCGCTCCATCGAAGGAAAGCGCGGTATGCCTACTCCAAAACCACCGTTCCCAGCACAGTGCGGTCTGCGGAACAAGCCTACAGTTATCAATAACGTTGAGACATGGGCAAACATCCCTGTTATCCTTACAAAAGGTGCAGACTGGTTCAACAAAATCGGTACAGATGATTCAAAGGGTACAAAAGTATTCGCTCTTACCGGTAAAGTTCAGA
>JAEFBC010000181.1 GCA_016292155.1 Saccharofermentans sp.
ATGCCGTAGTTTAAAAGGAATAATTCGAGGATCTGCTTGATGTCGCTGGTAGTCGAACCACCGAGGATAGCGATCTTTTTCTCGATGTACTGGACTCCTTCCCTTGCCAGAAGCTCTCTTCTGATAGCCTTCTTCTTGCGCAAGATATAGTCCGAATCGAAAGGATATTCAAGCTGTTTCATCCTAAAGCCTCCACCGTGACCTGATAGCCCAGGTCATAATTCAACACCCTATAATATCATTTTTACACCTTAATCACCTTATTAAAAGAATAAGTTTGTGTAATATGCAGCCTATCGCTAATTTTTTTGCGTGTTATAACTAGTAGCGGTGGAAATCGGCAGGGCCATAGTGCCCTTTTTATTTTGATTTGGAGATGCTGAAGTGGAAAGTCTTCGTTTTATTATAGATGTTGCTCTGATCCTGTTTGCCGCAAAGGCTTTCGGTATCTTAGCCCGTAAACTCCATGCCCCTGAGGTAGTCGGAGAGATCATTGCAGGACTCATTCTCGGTCCTGCCATTATCGGTATCGTCAACCAGTCTGACTTCATAAACAAGATGGCCGAGATCGGCGTCATCATGCTCATGTTCTTAGCAGGTCTTACCACAGACATGAAGAAGCTTAAGGCAACAGGCCTTAAGGCTACGGTCATTGCCTGTGCCGGCGTCTTCGTTCCGCTCATCCTGGGCGCTGTCCTTTTCATGAGTTTCTACGGCTTCGGCACCGTCGGTTCCGAGCAGTTCATCAAGGGCCTTTTCATCGGCACGATCATGGCAGCGACATCCGTCAGCATCACGGTTGCTGCCCTTAAAGAGCTCGGTAAGCTCAGCAGCACGGTCGGAACGACTGTCGTCAGCGCCGCCATCATCGACGATGTCATCGTAATCATCGTCCTCACATTCGTCTTAAGTGCAAAGGGAACAGGCACTTCTGTATTAACCACTATGCTGAAGGCCATTTTGTTCTTCGCAATAGCAATTATCTCCGGCTTCGTTGTCTACAGGGTCTTCAAATGGCTCGACGCCAGATATGAACACACAAGAAGAATTCCGATTGCAGCCCTCTGCTACTGCCTGTTCATGGCCTATGTCGCCGAGAGATATTTCGGAATCGCAGATATCACGGGCGCTTATGTCGCAGGCGTTGTCCTCTGCAACCTCCATGATGTTAAGTATGTTGAGCGTAAGGTCGACGTCAGCTCCTACATGGTCTTCGCGCCTATCTTCTTCGCAGGGATCGGACTTAAGGTCTCTTTCGAGAACTTCAATCCAACATTCCTCTTCTTCTCAGTTGCTTTCGTTTTCGTAGCACTCATGTCAAAGATCATCGGCTGCGGCACATCCGCAAAGCTCTGCAGATTTAACTGGAACGACTCCCTCAAGATCGGCATCGGCATGATGACGAGAGGCGAGGTCGCGCTCATCACGGCACAGAAGGGTCTCAGCGCCGGACTTATTACCTCCGACTACTTTACGGCGGTAATCCTCATGATACTCGTAAGCTCCATTCTCGCGCCAGTTCTCCTGAAGGTCTTATACAAACCTAAGTCAGCCTGAATCTTTATGTTAATATAAATACCATGAGAGATGATGAGATTAACAAGACGGCACTTGTCCCGATAGTAATCCCTTCCTATGAGCCTGACGACAGGCTTATTACTTTGCTTGAGGATTTTGAGGCAAAGGGCATGGGACCCGTCATCATTGTTAACGACGGCTCCTCCGAAGACTACGATCCCATCTTCAATAAGGCTGAAGAACTCATCACAAAGCGCGGCGGAAAGCTGATCTCTTACCGTCCTAACCGCGGCAAGGGCCGTGCGCTCAAGACCGCTTTCGCCTATATCAAAGACAATCTACCTGATGCATTAGGCTGTGTCACCGCCGATTCGGACGGCCAGCACACCCCCGAGTGCATCACTAACATAATCAACACCCTCAGGGCTAATCCGGACAACCTTATCTTAGGCGTCCGCCAGTTCAACAAAAAGGATATCCCCTGGAAATCCTGGTACGGCAACACGATAACCATTGCGGTCTTCTCATATGTCGCCGGCATGAGGGTCAATGACACACAGTCAGGTCTTCGCGGCATCCCCTTCAAGTTCATGACAGAGCTCATCGACTGCAAGGGCGAGCGCTTCGAATATGAGATGCAGATGCTCCTGGAGTGCGCGGGCAGATATAACCTCACCGAGGTTCCGATCAAGACGGTCTACGATTCAAAAGAGAACCACCAGACTCACTTTGATCCCTTCAAGGACTCGATAAGGATTTACAGGATCCTGGGCAGGAAGTTCTTCAAATTTGTTTTCGCTTCCCTGTCATCGTTCGTCATCGACATCCTGCTCTTCCATCTTCTGGTGCTGCTTCTCAAAGACTCATTCGCTGCGGTCTATGTAACGATCGCAACCGTTGGCGCGAGAGTTATCTCGGCCGTTTATAACTATCTCATCAATTACAAGTTTGTATTTAAGAGCAAGGCTTCGAAAAGCACATCCCTCACCAAATACGCACTTCTCGCGATCATTCAGATGTGCCTTAGTGCCGGCATCGTTACCGGCATCGTCATGCTCTTCCCCGGCTGCTGGGAGACACTGGTCAAGGCGATCGTTGATACGTTCCTGTTCCTTATCAGTTATTCCATCCAACAGAAATTCGTCTTCAGCAGCAAATCAAAAAATAACCCGCTAGTCAGGAGCATTTAATGCAGAAAATCATCGCAATCGCAATCTTTCTTGTCATGTACATTCTTATGATCGTCCTGCCAAAGCGCCGCGCCATCGTCGCTTTGTGCGCAGCCACGATCATGGTCATAGCCCAGGTGCTTCCGGTAAATAAGATCCTTCCTTCGATCGACTGGAACGTACTCATGATGATCTTCGGAACAATGGTCATCGTCGATTACTTCATCGAATCCAAGATGCCGAACAAGATCGCCGAAGCGCTTCTCCGCATCTCGAAAAACGTCATGTGGGTAACGATCATCATGTCGCTTTTCTCAGGCATCATCTCAGCGTTCATAGACAACGTTGCAACAGTCCTCATGGTAGCTCCCGTAGGCCTTGCGATCTGTAAAAAGCTCAAGATCAATCCCGTTCCGATGATCATTTCGATCGCCGTCTCATCAAACCTCCAGGGCGCAGCAACCCTTGTAGGCGACACGACTTCGATCATGCTCGCTGCAGCAGACCACATGAACTTCAACGACTTTTTCGTAATGAACGGCAAGCCCGGCATGTTCTTCGCAGTTGAACTCGGCGCCCTCTTTACGATCCCGATCATGATGATCCTCTTCAGAAAGAACAGGGAACCCGTAGACAGTACTGAGCATACGCCCGTTACAGACTATGTCCCGACTATCACGATGCTGGGCCACGTAGTCCTTCTCATCATCGCTTCATTCATTCCGAATACACACGAATGCACAAACGGATTCATCTGCATGGTATGCGGAATCCTTACTATCATCTGGGAGCTCTTCAAGCAGAAGTCCACCAAGGGCATGGTCCACTCATTAAAGGCCATGGACTATGACACGATGCTCCTTCTCACAGGACTTTTCGTAGTCATCGCGTCCATCAGGGAAGCAGGCATAATCGATGACCTCGCAGGCTTCATCGCAGGCTTCGGCGGCTCCAACAGATTCCTCCTCTTCTCCATCATCGTCTGGGGTTCAGTTATCATCTCGGCATTCGTCGACAACATTCCTTACGTCGCAACGATGCTCCCGCTCCTTGCAGGCGTCGCTTCAGCAATGAATGTTGAGCCGCACTTCCTATACTTCGGACTTCTTGTCGGTGCCACATTGGGCGGCAACCTCACACCTATCGGCGCATCCGCCAACATAGCCGGCGTAGGCATGCTCCGCAAGGAAGGCCACGAGGTCAGCTTCGGCGACTTCATGAAGATTGGCGTTCCTTTCACGCTCACCGCAGTAATCACAGGTTACCTGTTCGTCTGGATCTTCTGGGCACCTAAGTAACCGTTGTCATCTGCAAAACGTCGACATCAGGCAGTTTCACTTTTTGTATCACAGAAATCGGAGAATCAGTGACAAAAAGTTGAAATCAGGGCTCATTTCAACTTTTTGTACTACGAAAACCGGAAAACGGTGACAAAAAGTTAAACAGCCCAAAAACTGCACTGAACCAAAGCTGCACTAACCCAAAACCGCACTAAAGAATAAAGGTTGCCTCACAATGAGACAACCTTTTTCATCATTTGACTTGTTTTAACTGTCAGCCTTCTGCTTCGCCTTCACCTTCACCGTAGAAAGCCTCATATGCGGCTTCGGCCAAAGTTCCGGAAGCATTGGCAATTACCGTGCTGTCAGGAGCGAGCAGTCTGTAACTCCTCTCACCAAGAGAGCCGATCGGCATCTGGCCGTCGATTCCAAGGAGAATATTATAGAAACAGTCAGTCAGGACTGAATCGAAAACCTCTCTTAAGAGTTCGTCGCTGGCACCTGCCTCTTTAAGCTTAGCAATCTGCTCACCCGCCATCGAATCGGTGCTGCTGAGATATGACTCAAGCATAGCATCCTTCTCTTCTCTAGCTGCCTTAGCAAATAATAATGCGTCCATGATAAGTGCCCTCCGGCTTCACAGATATATACCTATTTTATCAGGTGGAAGGTACTATCGTAAAGTGGCTCAGCTCCGGAGCGATTCTATATATGTATAAGCACTCTCATAAGAGAGCATTGCAAAAGACGGTTTGCTTACAAGCGGATACTCCACATCGGAAGGTGACGGTGTGTAATTCCTGGCAAGAACTATAACCGCATTATTCGCGTCTTCCTTGAAGACCTTGTTGTACTGTTCCTCAGTAATCTCAGCTTCCTCTTCGTAATACTTTACGGTCGTTGCCTGATCTTCGGGAGCGTTGTAATCGTACAGATAGTTACGTCTGTAGGAAGCAATAAG
>JAEFBC010000031.1 GCA_016292155.1 Saccharofermentans sp.
ATTGCGGAGAAAACGGATAAAAAGATGATAGAAGACTTTCCTGCCTTCTGAGGCTTAGACGAAGCATAAACATATTCGTCTATCCCGGTGTTCAGATTATGCTTCCGGTATCTTCTTGAACCCGCAAAATAACGTGACGATATGCGGGGGCCGCTCGAACCTCCATGCGAGCCACCGCTGTGCGATCCGCCTCCGTGCGAACCACCGCCTGATGAATGTGGCATGATCTATCCCTCCCTTATTCCTTATTGTTTGGGTACCACTGCATAGAATATCAGATTTTCGCTTCCGTTGTTTATAAGCGAATGAGAGTGTCCCTCAGGACAGTAATGACAGACGCCGGGCTTGACCTCTTCTTCAGTATCGTCATAAAGGACCTTGCCCGTGCCTTCAAGGATGAAGATCATCTCGCAGTTGCCCTCATGCTTGTGGTAACCGATCGATGAACCGGGTTCCAACTTGCCTCTCATCATCTTATTAACGCCATCAGTAAAGACTTTGTTGTAAAAAACGCCTTCTCCGCCCTTAAAACCAGGATTCGGTGTCCATTCCATCTTGTCGTAATCTGCTACCATAAAAGCCTCCAAATGCTTATATTTATTGAGTGTAACATTGTTACACAGGTTATTTTGCCATACAAAATGCTGTCAGCTGAACGTCTCTAACGCCTCATCGATATTTATGTCGGAATATTCGATTTCGCACGAGAAAACTCTCGCCACATCCCTTAATCCGCACCCCTTTGCAATGAGATCTGCGAGGAGATAAACGGATTCTTCAGCAAATCTTCCCGCACCCTTATAGCGGTACATGAGATAAGCTGCAAAGTTCCTGAGCTCACGTTCGTTATCTCGGATTGCCTGTGCCTCATCTTCTTCGGAAACAGGCGCTTCGATTATCTTGCTCAAGAGCTTGCTCCACTTGGGATCCATGACTTCCATGCCGTCGAAGATCTCCGCCCTGAGCTTGGATGCTGCCCTTCTGCCACCGCTAATATCGGCAAGGATCTCAGTAAGCGGCTTTGAATCATCGAAAATGGTCTTAACATAATCCGGAAGCTCCATTTTCGAGCCGTCATCAGATATAAGCTCGAAAGGCTTCTCCGCGCCAAGAACCAGTCTGCAGGCCTCTTCGCAGACAAGACCGATGCCCGCTTCGGTGTGGCCGTCACAATCGTTATAGAATCTCGGGTGTTCCCTGCAGATGTCGCAGAGATAATCCTCGCCGTGCTTAATTATCATCTCGCAGAGATTATCGTCCCTTAAGTACGGACATCTTCCGTCATCTTTAAGGATAAAGCATCCGTCAGCGATATTGCCTGACACATCAGGATCTGCGCTGAAACGCTTAAGCGACGCCTCATCAATACCGATGACCCAGCCTGCACAGCAGGTATGTTTGCACCCGCCGGCCGTGCAGCGGAAATTTTTGTAATAATCCGGCCAATAAATCGTCACGATAATAACACTCTCTTTTTATTCCAAAATCTTATACTGATATTAGAAAAATAGGACAACTGTCCGCGTTTATTCTACATCAACGCAAGCAAAATGAGAAAGAATTAAAAAGTCGAAAGGAAGACATAAAATGAGTTCCTTCTCAGACAATGACGAAAACAGAAAAGCCAATTCCGGCAGCCCGGACTTTGAATTCGCGGGCCTCGAAAACAACGCGCCCGGATCCGGCACGGACAAGTCTTCAGGCTCTGATGTTTCTGATTTCGAATACGGTGACGATTCCGTCGCCGGCGAATACGATGTAAAAGAATCCAAGTTCTTCAAATATGGCAACAGCCCCGCTTCAACCGACGAATCGATCGGAGCTTACTACGGTCACGAGACCCGCTCTGACAGATATCCCAAGGAAGAAGAATGCGAGTGCTACGGCTACGAGACTATTCCCGAGGTGGATTACACTGAAACGGCTTCTGCTTCCGCAGCTCCTGAGGCGTCAAATGCAGCTCCGCAAGACACTTCAGAAGACGCAGCTCCTGCAGCAATTTATGAGCCTGCAGCAGAGCAGCCCGCCGAACCGGCTTACGAAGAAGCATCCTACGAAGAACCCGCTTACGAAGCGCCGGTAGATGAAGTACCTGCAAATGAAGGACCGGCTTACGAGGAGCCTGCCCACAACGAACCCACCTACGAACAGACTGCGGAGTCCATTTTCGGCGAAAGAGAAGAATCCCAGGCTGATGATACCATCTGGTCATATCCGCAATCCGAAGAATCCGGAGATGAACCGGAATATGAAGACGAGGATCAGGCATACGAACCAGAAGCTGAAGAAAACTATAATGACGGCATCGTTGACTACGATGATCCTAACGTAGTCACGTTTCCCATTCCTTATCAGGAAGAGACCGAGACCGAAGCCGTAAGAGCACCTTCACGTGCCAAAGCTACAACTATTCTGAGCATCGCCGTAGGCGCAATAGCACTCACCGGCATACTCGGCATCATCGCGTTTGCGATCTACTGCGACAGTAAGAAGACTGATCCTTCGCTGATCACAGCTTACCCTGCTTCAACGACGAAGGTAGCTGCAACCACCACAACAGAAGAAGAAACAACAACCACGGCTGAAACAACGGCTACTCCTACACCAGAACCGACCAACACACCCACACCTACTCCGACTCCCGAACCGACAAACACACCGGTTCCGAAGAAGACTCAGGTTATAGCTCCCGCGGTAAAGAAACCCAAGGCTACGGCAACTCCCACACCAACTGAGGCAACAGAACCCAACAACGGCGAGTCCGGCTCAGGTTCAGGCGAAGGCTCAGGTTCAGGCGAAGGCTCAGGTGCAGGATCCGGCGAAGGTTCCGGTGAAGTTACAACAGGCGGAGGCTCCGGCGGAACAGGCGGTTCCGGTGACACGGGCGGCGGCACTTCCGGCGGAAGTGGTGCCGGTGGCGGTGGTTCAGACAGCACCGGAGGCGGCACCAACGGCGGCTCAGGCGGCTCTGGCGGTTCAGGCGGTGAATCCGGCGGTTCTTCAAATCCTCCCGTTGATCAGAATCCTGAATCAAATCCATAAAACATCAACACCGGGCCCCGTGCCCGGTTTTATTTGCTTTACTTAAACCCTCGGGTATAATTACCCATAGCAGAAAGAGAACGCTTAGCGCCTGTGGCGGGTCCGGCATGTATCTATATGAGGCTTCGCAGGCAGCCGGTACATGTACGATCTTGTACATCCAATAATTTTATTGGATTTAATGATTTCTCTTTCTGCTTATTTTTTTCGCAAACATAAAGGGCACCTCATAAGAGATGCCCTTTTATTATTCAGTTCAGTTGACTTATCAGCCTTCGTGATCGTAAGGATGGATCGTCTCGATCGTGCCGTCTTCTGCGATGTTGAGCTTTGTGAACTTAACGCTTCTCTTGTGTGAGCAGCCGCCGGATCTCTTTGCATCGTGATAGAAGAGGTACCACTCGCCGTCGATGTTAACGATGGAGTGATGTGTTGTCCAGCCGATAACAGGCTCCATGATCCTTCCCTTGTATGTGAAGGGGCCTTCGGGTGAAGTGCCTTCAGCATAGCAGAGGTAGTGTGTTGTGCCTGTGGAGTATGAGAAATAATACTTGCCATTGAACTTGTGCATCCAAGGATCTTCGAAGTATCTTCTGTCCTCATCCTTAGCCTTGATGGGCTCACCGTTCTCGTCAAGGATGGTGATCATCTTGGGAGCAGCCTTATAAGCTGTCATGTCAGGAGTAAACTCAGCGACCAAGGGTCCTAATGCCTTCTCGTCGCCTTCAGGACGGTGCTCATTGGGATTGAATGAGCCGGACTGCCACATCTCGAGCTGGCCGCCCCAGAGACCGCCGTTGTAGCACCAGATCTTGCCGTCATCGTCTAAGAGGACTGCAGGGTCAATGCTGTAGCTTCCCTGAATATAATTTTCCTGCGGCTTGAAAGGACCAACAGGTGAATCGGATTCAGCAACGCCGATCCTGAAGATATCGTCCTTATCCTTTGCCGGGAAAACAAGATAGTACTTACCGTTTGTGTAGATAGCATCCGGAGCCCAGAGCTGTCTGGATACCCACGGGATATCGTCTTCGCTTATTGCTACACCGTTATCAACGCACTCGCTGTCCAGGCCGTCCATGGAGAGGATGTGATAATCCTTCATGACATACTGTTCGCCGTCATCATCCTCAGGGATATCAAGATCTTCGTCGTGTGAAGGATAGATGTAGATCTTGCCGTTGAAAACATGTGCAGAAGGATCTGCTGTGTAGATGTTTGTAACAAGGTCCTTACGCTCGTTCTTTTTCATATGCACTACCTCGTGTTACTTCTAGAATGTTCGTTCTTTGATAGTACCATATTATCGCGGGCGTTTGTAAATCTATTATTGCTAAAAAGTATACTTATCTTGCTATTATCTTAACCGGCCTGTTTTTTTCGAGTTATACTCCATCAGCTTGTCAGTGTAGACTTTCGAGCGCTTTCTCATGATGAAAACGTCTATAAGAATGCATGTTATATAGCAAATTAGGATAAATATGCCAAGGATAATCCACATCTTGACCGTTCCGGCGCCTTGGAATAAATCCATCCAGTAGAACATAAGGATCTCAACAGGAACGAACAGGATGAAAAATATCGTGAGGTCGAACAAGAATCCCCTCTTCTTCATGATTTTCGTACAGAATGCGAAAACAAAACACGCCGAACCCCATGCGCAGAGCGCCAGAAGCTTTAAAAGTGTTTCACATTTAATTGAATAGCCAACAGCTACCCTAAAATCAAGACCTGCGTATAGAACACCCACTAGAGCGCTGCATAGCACGAGCCACGAATACGAGAATGCCAGCGCATTTCTGAAATAAACCAGTAATTTCTTTATGTCTTCCATATTATCAATCCAATCCGATCAATGCCTTCAGCTGCTTAACATTTCTTCTTGAGATCACGACCACTTCCCCGTTTGTAAGTGTCGCAAGGATATTGCGCGTGACCTCAGGCTTAAGTCTGGTGATCTTATTGAGGTTTACGATCACTGATTTCGAGCACCTGAAAAAAGTCTTCTCATCCAAAACAGCCTCAAGCTCATAGAGTTTCTTATCTGTTTCATATACGTTGTTTGGCGTATAAAGGAAAGTCTTCTTATCGACAGCTTCGATATAAAGTATCTGCTCTAAGGCGATATTATGAGCCTGCCCTCCGGCAGAGCCCATAATACGCTCGTCAAACCGTCTGATATAGCGCTCCAGCCTCTCCGTCTCGGAAGTGATCTCACGGCAGTGGATCTCCACTGCCGTGCCTGATTCTAAGTCCTGCCTGATCGTGACCTGCATCACTGTCTCCTGTTATCCCTCAGTATTTTGAATTATTATAATTCATCCTTTTCTTTCTGTGCATGGTCAAGTTTTTTGCATTCGATCATAAGCAGTGCGGACATAACGATCTGGCAAACGATCATAAAGAGGCCAACATAGATCTCGGGAGCGAATATAGATATGATCATTGCGCCGAGCGTCGTAACTATCGATGTAACAAAATATGTCTTGCTCTCATAGAGCCATGAGAACGGCAGCAGGTGCGCTCCGAATACCATCGCGAAAAGCATCAGCATCGCTTCCGGCTTCTGTGAGAATGACCACATGACGATAAGCAGATACAGCATCTGATTCATTGTGTTGAGCAATCCCAATTTGTTGAAAGGATTCTGAAACTTAAAGAATATCTTTGCACCGGTGATAAGCGAGAAGATCACAGCGCCCGGCATCAGGAATGATGTGCAGTAGAACGTGTAAAGGTTCTTAGTCATGATGTCCACGGGAAGCGTTCTTACGATCGTAATTGCTGTCCAGATGACGACCGATGTCAGCATGAAAGGCAGTCCCTTTTTCTGAAGCTTCATGACCTCTGTCTTAAGCTCTCTGTAATCTGTGCTGAGCGCCCCGCTCTTTGTGTTGATCTTTGTGTTTGTAATGTCTGTCATTTCCTTGTACCTCCTTGGTTTTGAGGTCATTCTATCGGGAGGGTTTGCGACGCTCAATGGTTCGCGGCGCAAGCGGTACAAGGATGGGAGTAAGTGGTACAAAGGCACGGTTTTTCGAGCCTGCACAGGCATCAACTGACCGCACAATGCTTACAGATCACGGGCATCATTACTTATTGAACGCTTCGCTTCAAGCGCGCAATCACTTAAAGAACTCGTCGATCAACCGGTCAATAACTCTATTATCCAACGGCTTATCCGCCGTCTCAAAAGAGAACGTCAGCCTGTCCCCTTGCATGATCCCGGCCTGGTTATACAAATTGACTCTTTCCACCAGGTCATTAACGTATTCCGGATCATCCATCCTCCCGCAATGCTCATGATAGATGATCTTGTTATCGCTCATTCTCTTTATTGAAAAATCCGGATGGATCACCTGTCCGTCAATCATGATAGGGCACTCATACTTATAAGGCACTCCCCTGAAGAACATCCTGTCGGCGATCATCACCTCCGACTTCGATCTGACGCGCTCACCTTTAATCGTCTTGTACACGGGAGCATCATCCTTGAACGGTTTGCCGACAAATGGTTCCGCCATCCATTCACGAGCATCCTGCTCGTTGCCGAGTATGACAGGTTCAACGCCCATCCTCAGCTCCTCCGGCAGCTTCTCGTACAGTTCTTCCGGCCGATCTTCCGGATACAGGCTCAGCATTTTCGAGAGCGCCGCCAATTCATTCTTAGCGGCTTTCAAGACCTCTTTAAGATAGCGCTTCTGGAGGAGCTGGCTGATGAGCGCGGCGTCTTTCGAAGAGAGGTAATTTTCTTTTGAATTTGCCTTTACATAGTAATAGTAAGATTTATCATTCTGGTGCTTGATATTTAACCTTCCTGCCGGTAATAATTTCAGTTTCCGCTCTACTGACTCTATTGTTTTTTCTATTAAATCGTATCGATCCACTAGTGTTAGTCTGACTGATTTAGCCATAGCCAACTTCCTCCGATTTCAATTTTCGAAAATTATAAATTCCCCAATATGTCAAAGATATAGATTCAGAGCAAGTTGAGACTGGTTTTAGAAAGATTGAGACTAGTCTCAATTCTCTAATGAGGTCTCGTCACTATCTCAAATCCCAAATTTTTAAGCAAAAAAGACAGAAATCTGCGATTTTCTATCTTTTTTCGCATTTTTTAAGGCGTTTGAGATAGAAGCAGCTCCGAGAACCTTAAATACACACGTCAACCCGCCTATAGTGATACAACCCCTCCCCTAGTGGTACAATTATTCGAAAAACGGGCAAGGGTATCTCAAATGTCACTGATCGACATGCTCTTCGAGAAGAGCAGCTGGGAACGGTTCTACGAATACAAGGCAGGGCTTAGATGTTCTAAGCGCTTCAAGAAAGAGCTCCGCGAATTCATCGACAGCGAAGCTTATATGGAATATGAACACCAGGTCAGAACGCTAACAGATCTCCCTCTCCCTTCCAAGGCTGTCATCAGCAAGATGAGTTCGCAGAAGAAGCGCACGGTCTATAAGTATCCTTACAACTTCAACATGCTCTTAAAGCTCTTAACTTATCTGACACTTCGAAAATACGATCACATCTACACAAGCAATCTCTATTCGTTCCGTCCCGGCGTGTGCGCGAAGGATGCGATCATGGCTATCTGCCGGACCAAAGACATCAGGAACATGTATTCCTATAAGATCGACGTAAGCGACTATTTCAATTCAATCCCCGTTGACAGGATCTGCGAAGCGCTGGATAACACGGTCACCGATGACGATAAGCTCCTCGCCTTCATGAAAGCGCTCTTAAAGGAAGAAAGAGTCAGATCTGGTGAAGACATAATTACCGAACAGAAAGGCATTATGGCGGGCACTCCGATTGCGTCATTCTATGCAAATCTCTATCTGAAAGAACTCGATGAACACTTCAAAGAACAGGGTGTTTTGTATGCGAGATATTCGGATGACATCATTGTTTTCGCGAACACTGAAGAAGAATTACAAACATATAAGGACACCATCCTGGAACACCTGAATAGCAAGGGCCTTACGGTCAATCCGGATAAGGAAGTTTTCGCTTCTCCTGAAGACGGATTCACATTCCTGGGCGTCCAGGTCAAGAACGGCGATATCGATATCGCGCCGGCATCGGTCACAAAGCTCAAGCAGAAGATGAGAAGGAAAGCCAGAGCACTTGACCGCTGGTATCACAGGGAGGGCCTTGACGGCACAAAGGCTGCGGCCGCTTTCATCCGCATTTTTAACCATAAACTTCTTGAAGTTAATGAAGATTCCGACCTTACCTGGAGCCTGTGGTTCTTCCCTGTTATCACGACTACGCGAAGCCTCCACGAGATAGATCTTTACGCGCAGGATCTTCTTAGATTCCTGATAAGCGGAAAGCACACAAAGGCGCGCTTCAATGTAAGATACGAAGACTTGAAAGAATTAGGTTACAGGAGTCTTGTAAACGAGTTCTATCAGCCGTAACCGTGGTCGATATGTTCCCAGCGGCCGTGCTCATTCTCGATCAGGATCCAGTTCCAGTTAGTATATGTGTAATTTGTATTAAGACTGCCGAAATCATAATTGCCGGTAGTAAAATCCGACATCAGCACTATGGTCTTAACGCCTCTGTCGCGCGTCTCATCAGCACAGACTTCATCGCCTGCATAGTAGATGGTATTAAGAGTGCATCCGTTCCAGTCATTCTCGAAATCACGCTTGATAACTTCGATCGCACTTTCTATTTCTTCCTGTGAATATAAAGAAGATTGGCGTTCTAATACTCTGACGTTGGATGCATCACCTGACATAATACTGCTGGAGACAGGATGCGTTATCAGAATAGAAGCAACAAAGATAAAAAGCAGACCAAAGATGACTGAGGCAATAATTATTTTGGTCTTACGGTTGCGCTTCCTGCGTGCCATTTCGCGCGCCATCTGTTCATTAAGTATCGCAAGCTGCGCTGAGATCTTCTCGAGCTCTGAGGCTTGCTCAGCAGCTTCTGAGGGCTTGCCAAGGAGATCACTTACCGGAACTTCCAAAACCTCCGAGAGTTTCTCGAGCATATCTGCGTCCGGTACCGAATATCCCTTCTCCCATTTGGATACAGTCTGTCTGACAATATTTAAAGCCTGCGCAAGGGTCTCCTGCGTATAGCCTTTCTGTTTTCTTAAGTTCTTTATGTTGTCGCTAAGCATATTGCAAAACCTCCATTGCTTATGCTCCGGTTATAGCTTTATGGCGCGAAGGACACAAGCAACGCAAATTAACATTTGACTTTAATGATTCTAACACAAGCGAAAATAAAGGGGCCGCCCGGTAAGGACGGCCCCTTCAACAAACTCAATCTATTCCCTATTGCGCATTTTCATTCAGCTTTGCTCGGCGGCGTATCATCAAAGTCACGGCTCACCACGCCACACCTCGCCTGCCTCGCAATGCTTTATTCAGCTACCAGCATGTTGTATGCTTCGATCTTCCTGATCCTTCTTGCCTGCAGGAGTGCGAGGAAGAAAGATACTATGATGAAGGATACGGCGATGATGACTACGCCTTCGACAGGGATCTGGAAGTTGCATTTTACAAGTCCGAACATGTGCATGAATGTCGACATGTAAGGATTGGCCATATAGTAAGATCCGATGGAGAAAACTATCGCGGATGCGATTACCGAAGGCAAGAAGCTTAATGCTGTCTGGAGCATGAGGCTTCCTGATGTGTAGCCTAAAGCCTTTAAGATTCCGTAGTCCCTGCGCTTGTGGTAAACAAGAGACTTGATGAGAAGGTAAAGGATCAAAGCAATGACCACTACCGAAATTACGCACATAACGATGAGCATTGTTATCGAGATGCTTCTGAAAGTAGTCATGCTGCCTTCCATGATTTCATAGAAATTCATCGTGTTTACAACGTGTTCGCCGAACTTGTCCTTGCAATCATCGAGTACTTTATCGGTCGTGATGCGGTTATCGGATGTACTCTCTGCTTCTTCCTTAAGATCGAACCAGTACCATGCAGGAATGTGCTCCATATCGACCAGGTGTTCTGCTGCGTCGAATGTGAAGAAAGCCTCGCGTCCTTCGTTGTTCGTTGTCTGGATGAATCCGGTTATCAGGTATGAATAGGACTTGTCACCGAAGTCGAGCTTGATCTCGTCGCCGACGTCGAAGCCGTATTTGTTCGCGAATGCACCGCTTACGGCAACTTCGTTATCGTACTTAGGGAGTCTTCCCTGATAGCACAGATCGTGGTTATTCATTTTCGATGAATCATCAACAATGTATGTAAGGAAGCTTTCCTCATCGTTGTAGTAGAAGTTCATGTTGATGATCTTTCTTAAGTTCGTGATATCGGATCTGGATTCGAGATATTCAAGTCCTTCTTCAGCAGTATCGTTATCGAAAGTCACAACACCTGAACACATCTCGGTCATGAGGATCTCGAGCTTCGGATGACGGCTGAAGTTCTCATACATAAGCAGCGCGATAACGCATGTGAAGATCATGAATCCGATTACAAGGAATGTGATAACATTCTGCTTCATGTTGCCCAAGAATGTCTTCATCGCAAGGCCTGCATCAAGACTTAAGGAAGTCTTATCAAGAGCAACGTGATTCTTCTTGAAGTTATGTGATTCAACGCCTTCCCGTAAAGCCACGATCGGATGGATCCTTGTTATCTTGGTAGCGCATGCAGCCGTGACGATAAGAGTAAATACGATGATGAATACGACCGGGATCAGTGTAGCCGGCAGATTGAATGATACATGATAAGGCAGACCCATCTGGCCTACAACTATGCTTGCGAATAACGGCATGGCCAGATATGCGGACAATATTCCTGCCAGGCTCGCGAAAACAGAGATCAGGAAGAACCAGAGGATGAGTGATCCCTTGATGTCTTTTCCGGTATATCCGATAGCCTTAAGTGCGCCTAATGTCTTCATGTTCTCCTTAATGTAATTGGAGATGCAGTTGACGAGCATCATCGCAACAGCTGCAATGACCATGGATGTGATAACAAGGAATGACACTGCGAGGATGAGGCCGATAAACGTTCTTGAGCTGAGAACGTTGCTGATTGCATAACCGGTAACGATCGCATTGGGATTGATCTTAAGAAGTTCATTTCGGTTCCTGATCCTGAAGCCGCCGTTGCTGACGCCGTCCTTCAGATCGTAGACGATCATGAGGCCTTCAGCGGTCTTTCCGTCTCTTTCGAAGATCCTGTTATATGTATCATCATCAATAACAAATGAGTACATAGCAGTGTTGTTGCAGCCGCCGTATGTAACTGCAGTAAAGCCCTTTACCGTAAAGCTGTATGTGACGCCTTCCACTGCAAATTCGAATGTATCTTTTAACTTGATACCGCCGCCGGTATAGAACTGATAAGGCAGATAGATATAACTGCCTGTGACAGACTGCTCTTCCGTAATAACTTCCATCCTGTCAAGCTTCCTGCTGAAAGCGCTGCTGTCATTGAGCGATATATCGATGGATACATTTCCGGTACCGAAAGGAAGCGGGATAGCACCGAACTGGAGATTCCTGTAAATGAAGTAATCATCAGTATCGTCCTTGATCATTTCATCGATCTTCTCATCAGTCATATCCTCAATACCGTTCCTGGCCATGATATAACCGTCGCCGGCATTAAGACGCACTGCTTCTTTTTCTGCTGTCGGGAGCACATCGAAAAATATCATAAGCGATATTCCGATCAGAAGGCTTGCGATAAACATCAGAAAGAAAAGTCCTACTGACGTACCTCTGTTCTTCCTGAGGTTCGATTTGGTAAGTAATGCTGTCTTGTTCATGATTACCACCCCATCGTAGCGAGGAAGTCATTTAACTTCTGATGACGCTCTTTGTCACCTGTCACATATTTGCCGAGATTGCATTCACCTGCGATCTCGCCGTCCTTTACATAAAGGATGCGGTTGCCTCTTCTGGCGCTTGAGATATCATGTGTGACCATTACGATCGACTGGCCCTTCTCATTGAACTTGGTAAGTGTATCAAGAACGGCCCTGCCTGTCTGTGAGTTCAAAGCACCTGTAGGCTCGTCAGCGAAAACAAGCTTCGGATCGTTGATAAGAGCTCTTGCGATACCGACTCTCTGAGCCTCACCGCCTGAGATCTGTGAAGGGAACTTGCCCCAGAGAGTCTCATCGATATTAACAGCCTTGAGAAGGTCGCCAGCCTTCTTTGCAAGGACTTTCTTGTCCTTATATACGAGAAGGCCTGCTGCCATGATGTTATCTAAAACGCTCATCGAATCTACGAGATATACCTGCTGGAAAACGAATCCGCAGTTGCCTCTTCTGAAGATGGCAAGCTCATCTGTATCCATTTTTGTGATGTCTGTTCCATCGAAGGTTACTGTGCCCAAAGTCGGCTTGTCCATACCGGATAATGAATAAAGAAGTGTGGACTTGCCTGCTCCTGAAGCGCCCATGATGATCGTGAAATCGCCTTCATAGATCTCAAGATCGATATTCTTGAGAACGTGCTGCTGAATGCCGCCGCTCGAAAATGTCTTGCAAAGTTTCTTGGTTTCAATAATGTTTTTCATGTCTTCCGACCTCCTTATGGCATTAGGATACTTTTTCAACCCTTAAGTGCCTTTAAGGAACTCTTAAATAACTCTTAAATCTCTTTTTCCATTTTTGAATCTTAACAAATTAATGAGGCAAATACCATAAAAACAGCCCCGGCATAAACTCCGGGGCTGACTGGATCGAAATAGCTTATGTGTTTACTTATCGTACCTGTCGATGATCTTTCCGCTGTCCATAACGACGACCTTGTCGCACAATTCGTCAATATCTTCCATGTGGTGGCTGGCAAGGATAATCGTCTTATTCTTCTTTCTTAAATCCTTCAGGATCTCTTTTACATCGGCAACACCTTTGTTATCGAGTCCGTTCATAGGCTCATCAAGAAGCAGTATCTCAGGATCCTCCATAAGAGCCTGTGCTATTCCAAGTCTCTGTCTCATACCAAGAGAATACTTGCCTACATGCTTTTTACTCTCGGGATCTAAGCCGACCTGTCTTATCACCTCGAAAATCCTGTCTTTACCGATCTTACCCTTGATATCAGCCAGATACTTAAGATTTTTATATCCGCTCAGATTCGGGAGGAAACCGGGCACTTCAATGATCACGCCGATAGAATCCGGTATCTCAACATCCTTACCGATCTTTTTCCCGAGCACGGATATCTCACCGCCGGTGTAATCTGTAAGTCCGCATATACTTTTAAGGAGCATTGTCTTTCCGGCACCGTTCTTGCCTATAAGACCGACGATACTGCCGGATTCACACACCATATCTATATTTTCATAGATAACAGTATCTTTTATCTTCTTTGAAGCATTTTCTATTTTGATAGTTTCCATTTTCCTGTTCCTCCATTAGAGCTGTCTTTTATATAAGCCGCGATTATACAGACGGCAGATAGAACTATATTTAATAATGCCTGAACAACAGGCAGGATACCTTTCTCATTGAATAGACTTCCTCTGTTGAGCATTCCCCAAGATGAGATCATATAATCGGAATAAAGGTTATCAATGCAAGAAAAACCAATTGAAATAACACATATCAGCGGGGCAAATGCAAAAGCCAGAGAAGATCTGTTAGTAATAGAATAGAAAAGCAATGTAACTGCTGCCCACATCATTATGTGAGTAGACAGAACTATAAACAATTCAGCCATGAACGTGGTAGAGATAATAAAATGCACAGCCCACAAAATAGCACTCCACAACAGTGTGTTAATAAAACATACCACGTATGTTTTCAGTTTGAATCGTTGGACACTTCCGGTTCTGATACATGTATATATTTTTATCAACTCACAACGTTCCAGAATAATTGCGTTTGCTATGTGTGGTATGAAAAGTATTACTAACCAACCGGCTAATTGGATTAAATTGATCTCGCTTAGTGAGTGCGCTCTTCGAATTCCATACAACAGATCTTCCATTCCGACCAAGCGATAAACTATCAAACCAGCCGCGCAGGCATAGAGTATACCTGTGACGGGTACTGATATCACGTTTTTTACCATTTTGAACGTACTGAGCATTATTCCTACACCTGCATTTTCCTTGAAGCTATAAAGCATGCTTCCCTTAAGATAAGGATTATTGCTAAATAGAAACAAACCACACCTATAACAGGAAACCAATTTCCTGTCTTGAAGAAATTCGCAGGCATTCCATTGCAAAAAGGCGAACATCTCATAGGTATGCCAATCCCTGAATTTGCGTAAATCGCATACCCCAAAATATGTATTACACTTGCTGCTATCCAACCAAAATTATGAGTACTGAATATATTGACTGTCATCATAACCAGACAAATCAAGATTGAATACGCAGAATTACATATCACCGTCAACAGCGCAGCTGAATACGGATTCGCTGCTGTAACAAACTCTTTTTGAGGAAATGAGATTTGGAATGAGTCTATTGCGTAAGTTGGCTGCTTTATGGCCAATTCCTTCATTGCATAACTCCATTCATTGCTGAAGTTTACAGTTCCTTTTATACAAGAAAGGATTGTAGAAGCTAAGATCAATACTAATGAATAAATAACTGATCCAAGCACGATATAAATTATCTTGGAATCAATCCACCGCTTTTTACCCAGCCTCAGCATCTCATATGTCGTAGTCTCGCTAATGAAAGGAGCATTTGACAAGAGTAAAAGATTCCCAAGAAACAACGCCAAGAATGCAAATCCGTCTGATCCGCAAAGAACAAACATCTCTACAGCCTGAACGTCGCTTCTTACAAAAGCAGCAAATTTCAGAAAAGGATATCCTTTTATACAAAGCAGCGCAAAACCAAATGCTAATGCCATAATCACCCGCAGATCAGTTTTCCATGAAGTAATCTGCATCAATGCACTTTTTAAAGATTTGATCATCTTCTCACCTTCCTTCTTATCAACAAGCATGAGGAAAAGATCAATACCAGAATAATAACCGTCTGGTACACGAGAACAAAAGGAATAGACGGTATAAAATTAGAATCGCCTCTGAGCATATATACGGGATTCCACATGGTTTCACTCAATACGAACCACAACAACTGATACAGAACGAAAGGTGCAATATAAGTCACATATTTGTTTGTCAGTATCGAAGATGTTAAAAGTCCTATCAGAGACCATACACAACCAAATAAGAATCCGAACAAGATACGCAAAAGCAAATATGGAACACCATTCATAACAAATATTATTCCTGAACGCATCCAAATTGAATTCCGCATAAAAGCAATAGCCTCTGGAGTATCGGGAGAGTCAGCAAGAATACCGCAATACAAAATCGTTACAGCAATTATTCCAGCCATAACCATTCCACCCGACAAAGCTACAGAAAAACATTTGGTAAACGCATATTTTTTTATTCCAACTCTGCTTACCATAGACCTTATATATCCTGAATTAAAATCTTCGCAAAAACTGTCAGCAAATGGCAATGCGCAAAAAATGGCAGCAAACGGCGAAAAGGAACTCATAGCAAATGGTACACTTAAGATTTGAGATATGCTTGCTGATTCAACAGGTTCAGACATTGCTTCCAATAAGGGTCTGTTGATCAGTAATACGCCAACAATAAAAGAAACATATAACAGAGGCCTTGAGAACATCCTCTTTATTTCACTAATAAACATTTAGAAAAACTTCCCCATTACCCTTCCGTTCTCGACTGAATATGCAACAGTAAATTTCATATCTACTTTCTGACCATCCTCAATTCTCGAATCAGTGTATTCAAAACACCATGCCGGAATAAGTTTTATTTCCGGATTGGCAGAATTATCACACTCCGGAATATATGCCAGATAGATATTATTAACACGAACATCAGTTCCTATGGCAAGTACAGCAATATCGTTGGAAAAATACTCCATAATACTGTCAAAAGACATTATGTTTTCAACGGATTTACAATCTATTTCCTTAAGATTTGATATTCCCTGGAAAGAAAAAATACCTTCAGCAGATATACACACTTCAAAAAACAAACTGGGATTATAACCATCACAACTCAAGGCAACACATACAGGTATTTTCCTGTACTCAGGCTGCAGATAGATCTCATAATAACCTTTATTTCGCTGTTTATCGTTAACATCCGATATTTTTAATGCTGAATATTTAAATGGTGCGTACTTTTCAACAAAAGTTATTGCAGTCTTTTCAGCTTCTTGTGCATCAATGTTCATACCCAAAGGAATCTCATTTGTTATGTATCGGATTCCTAAAGGGTGATATTCTTCTTCAGAGCCGTTTATATCTTTCGAAGCATCAACAAAGCCGATACGTCCATCTCTATCAGCACTAAAACCCATTAGAACACTGCCATCTTCTTTTGATGTTCCCCATCCATAATCATAAGATTCATCTGTATGAGTTTTAGCATCAGGATAAGCAGGCAATAACCATTCGTTGACTATCCTGTTCATATTATCCTCATCAAAAATGAAAACAATCCTGTTTATGCTTTCTACTTCAGGAACAGAAACATCCGCATTGATACTAATCGAAATATTGTTTTGAACAAATGATTTTTCAATATGTGTCGGTGTCTTAAGATCCTTAAATGATATTGCTTCTTCACTGGTAATTGATTCTCTGTTGAGACCATCTTCCAGATTTGTCTGGCTGATAACTGCTACATCACCAGTTACACGTGGTTTATCACAAGAAGAACAACACAGCATAGATGCAACCAAACAAGCTATTAAAACATTCTTAACTTTATTCATCATAAATATTTTGCTAATCCTATTTTCCGGGGTTACCCTGTAAAGATAACCCCGGATGTATTATTTTGTGAAGAAATCAATACTTTATATCTGTCCAGTCAGAATTAAATCTTCCATAACAAGCATAGTAGCCATAGTAATCATCATCCATTCTTGCTGCTACATAATAATTACGATGAGCAACAGCATGTCCTGGCAGATACTTAGGATGTACTTGCCCAATTCCGCTTATCCAATAAGCCGGTGAGTAAACCGTATCTTTTTCATAGATATCATGTCCACCTATATCGGTATACTTATGCATCATTACAAATGCCGTTCCCCAACCAGGAGCATCGTTAGATGTAGTCTTAACCGTTGCGGCGTTATTAACATACAGTTTCTCATTGGTATGCCAGGTGCAAACATTATACTCTTTACCAGTATTACGTAGACTAAATCCAAAGTTTTCATTTGCTGCAAATACCGGTGTCGCAAAAACAGACAATGCGCTTACAACAAGTAAGCCACTAATAAGAATTCTAGATAATTTCATTTTTGTTCTCCTAATTCATTTTTAGTTTTAGACATAGTTATTCCTAATCATTTACCCATGGGTCTGCACCTCCAAGCAATATTTCAGCCTGGAATACAGATATCAATATTATCCGTAATCCCCTGACGAGTTGATGTTAGGAAAAAGGTGAAGTAAGCGCAATAGATTTTCGAAAACTGAGGGATAAAGTAAAAAATCCAGGGATAAAGTAAAATTTTTGGGCTCAAAAATCAAATATCTTTGCATTTTGAAGAGTAAAAAAGCTTTTCACTCTAACTGCAAAAATATTTCTGAAAAACGTTTGTGGAAGCTTTTTTATACAGTTCTGATGTACACTGACACTTCAAAACCTTTATCAAGATTCTTAAGTCCCAGCTGACCGTCCATCTTTTCCATGAAATAGTCTGTCAGATAAAGGCCTAAACCCGCACCGTCTTTATCGCTCGCGTTGCTGCCTCTTCTGAACTTTTCCTTGAGAAGCGGAAGCTCTTCTTCCTTAACGCCCGGGCCTTCATCAGAGACTCTTATGACAAGATAATCACCTGAGATCTCCGCATTCACATGCATTGCAGTATCAGCATATTTATATGAATTCATGAAGATGTTGTCGAAGACCTGCTGGAGCCTTAATTTGTCGAAATAGACATTGCATTCAGGTATCGTAAAAGCGTCTGCGCGGTGAAGATAATCCGCGTTCCTGATAAGGCCTGTGATGACGTCAGAAGGCTGGTTCCCGGGATTTACATCGATCTCGGTAATATCATGCACGCTCGACGTAAAGAGGTTATCGACAAGCGACTTTATCTGATCTGTTTTCGCATCGATAACGCCGAACATCTCTTTGGTGCGCTCTTCTTTTGTAAGCGCCATTCCGACTTCGGAAGTGGACTTGATCGATGCGACAGGAGTCTTTATGTCGTGGGATAATTTTGCGATCATTTCCTTCTTCTCATCGTTTGCTTTTTTCTCAGCAAGACGCGCTTTCTTAAGCTCGGAACGCATAAGATCGAAGCTCTCCGTGAACGCTCCGAAAACATGTCCTTTATCCATTTTTAAAGGCAGATCAAGATTGCCCTCTGCAACTCTTGCAGCAAAGTCGCTGAGCCTTGTAAAAGGTGTGATCATGGAATGCTTAAGATAGATATACCATGAGATGATTATCACAATTTGAAGAACGCCGATGATGACAAAAACGGTGATGATATTCTGCTTGAATTCGGTCATCTGGGTTCCGATATTGTAATCGAATATCACCTTGCCTTTGACCTCGCCGTCTACTTTAAGATCGATTATAAGACCTCGTGTTTTTATCGCTTCATTGATTGATTCTGAAAGGCCTTCCCTGGTCTTATAGATAAGCGTTCCTTCGTTATCTAAGACCACATAATCAAGCTGGGTATTGTATTTGGAAGAGTCACCGTAATTCTCTGATATAGAGTACATGCATTCGTTGACTTTTACAGGATCTGTCTTTACATCTTT
Organism: Saccharofermentans sp.; assembly: GCA_016292155.1. GTDB lineage: Bacteria > Bacillota > Clostridia > Saccharofermentanales > Saccharofermentanaceae > Saccharofermentans. Next base: position 18,799 of record JAEFBC010000031.1, read on the forward strand.
GATCTTTGAAAGCATGAGAAAACACGCCAGGATCTCAGCGATAAAAGTCAGTACGATCAGGATGACAAACGGCGCTTTCTTCATCTTATTCGGGTGCTACGAACTTGTAGCCTTCCTTCCATACAGTGACAATATACTTAGGGTCCTGCGGATCCTTCTCGATTGCTTCACGGATCTTTCTTATGTGAACATTAAGTGTTCCGTCAGTCGTAAATCTGTCGTTCCAGACATTGTCGAAGATCTCGATCTTTGTGACAAGCCTGTTCTTATTTGAGATAAGGTATTCTAAGAGTTTCCATTCAATGGAGGTGATCTTCTTTTCGATACCGTTTACGAAAACAGTTTTATTAATTGAATCGGTCTTGAGATAACCGTCATCGAAGCCGGTGTTCTTTGAATCCTCTGTCTCAGTGACTGCTGCAAAACGCTTGAGGACGACCTTTACCTTTGCGAGCAAAACGCCCAGGGAATAAGGCTTCTCGATATAGTCGTCGCCTCCGATATTAAGCGCGATTATCTTGTCGTCATCGGTGTTTCTTGCGGAGATAAAAAGGATAGGAATGTTAAGCGTCTGCCTTATTTTCTTGCAGAGCTCAAAACCGCTTCCGTCTGAGAGATTGATGTCCAGAAGCACCAGCGAAGTCTCATTGGTATTTAAGAATGCATTTGCTTCAGCACCCGAATAAACCGCAGCAGTCTTAACGTCAAACATGTTGAAATATTCTGCGGTGTTATTGCAGAGCTCTTTCTCATCATCAATGATCAGACAGTCGTATCGCATGTAATTCTCCTAATAAACAAAATCTTTCTCTTCCGTGATAAACTCTCGTGTTTTCACATTTGAACTCCTTATCACATCGAGATCACAAAAGCTTTCCTGTACTCATCACCTAAGTGATAACGCTTGATCTCAGGTATCTGAACGAGCTTAAATCTGAAGCCGTGCATCTCGCAGATCTTAACCGACAGAGGAAGTCCCAGTCCCGTGCCGGAGCCTGAAGCTCTTGATTCATCACCTGTTACGAACGGCTCGAAAATCTGGTCGCAAAAAGGCGACGGAATCTCATCTCCTGTATCCGCAACAAAGATCCTGACATCTTCAGCTGTTGCATAGTTTTCGCATTTAAGCTGCACACTGATCTTTGTGCCTTCAGGATTATGGCGGACAGCATTCGTTATGAGATTAGTAATGACACGCGTCATCTGAACGCTGTCAGCACTGACATATAAAGGTTTCTCCGGAACGTTTATATCGATCTCATCGCCTGCTGATTCAATGTCTGTATAAAGTAAAGCGCAGCAGGAACGGACGAGCTCACTGATGTCCACCTTGCTCCTCTTAATTACAAATCCTTCACTGTCGAGCTTTACGTAATCGAGCAAGAGGGCGATGACCTCGTTTGTTCTGTTGGTCTTATTCATGATCGCTTCAAGATATTCCGGCTTTTTATCATCCGGCACGATGCCGTCATTTAAGGCTTTTGCATAACCGTAGACAGTGGTCATTGGAGTCTTTAGATCATGAACGATATTGGAGATCATGAGATAGCGGCGCTCTTCATCCTTGCGGTGCTCGGTCTCTTTCTCGCGCTCGAACCTCCGGATCTCACGCGCGACAGAAATCGAGAAAATAATGCCTCCGATTATATAAGGCGTAAGAAGGATTATCGCTACAAGAAAGAATGATCCTATCAAAGAAAGCAGTGCCAAAGGACTCTCGCTTAAAGCATGGAGTGTCTCAGTTACTTCCTGTTCTGATGCACCGACGAATCCGTGGTTTTGGAGGATCTTCTCAAGGAATTCATTAACGGCAACAGGCGATGCATTGAGCATCGGGAAAATACGGTTTACGAGCCATGTCGCGACCAGAACGAACACGAGCATGAACAGGCCTTCCGCGCCGTCGATCTTAATTATCTTGTTATATCTCGTGAAAACGA
>JAEFBC010000182.1 GCA_016292155.1 Saccharofermentans sp.
CGTTCTTAGAATTAGCCATTAAAAATCTCCTAAAAAATGATATTTTTAGTCATGATATTTTATCACTACCTGCCATTTTAACAAATAATATATATATAAATTATTTCAAAATGGTGATAATTTGGCTTTAAAACGACATTTCAGGGGTTAAATGTCCGCAGAATCGAGGATAACGGTAAACGGCCCGTCGTTAATAAGGTTGACCTGCATATCGGCGCCGAATTCTCCGAGGCCCAGTTTTTTGACCTGGGGCCTGATCTTATCAGCAACGTAGTTATAGAGTTCCTCAGCTCTCTGGGGACCCATGCTGTTTGTAAAAGACGGCCTGTTTCCATGCCTGCAGTCAGCATATAAAGTGAACTGGGATACAAGGAGCATCTCGCCTTCAATGTCTCCAAGACTGAGATTAGTCTTTCCTTCAGAATCAGAGAAGATTCGCATCTTAAGGAGTTTTGCGATCATCTTATCGGCAACGGCTTCATCGTCTTCCTTGCCGACGCCCAGCAAAACAAGCATTCCGGGTCCTATGGAAGATACCGTCCTGCCGTCAATATCAACAGATGCCTGCTTTACTACCTGTATGCAAAATCTCATATCAGAACCCCGCGTTTCCCGTAAACAGCTCGTACATATACCAGCTGCCGCCCTTTTCGTAAACGATGAAATAAAAGCTGTTGATCCTGCTGTCCTTTTCGTTCATGAACTGAACACTGATCTTCTGGATCTGGATCTGTCCGACCTCACCATACTTGAAACCTGTAGCAAAACAGATCTTAGACCTCATGGCAGCGACATCAAAGCCGTTCTCTACCGTGCATTCCTTGTAACCTGCAGAAGCAGAGCCCATAAATGTTCCGCCAAGATTCATCGTATTCTTGTATTGCTCGAAAATATCTCCTCCGGCAGCCTTATCCAAATCTTCGGCATATCCTTCAGGGAAACAGTGATCGAACATGTTCTCGTCATATGTATACATCGACTCGAAAAAGCCTCTGGCTACATATTTGCCGTCAGTATTAAGCTGTTCGAGCGTTACGAAGTCTTCTGCCGTAAACTGCTCAGACTTTGAAGTGCAGCCTGCGAAAACCATAACGGTAAGACAAATTGAAATGAGGACTGCTATTAATTTACGCATTGCCTTTCTCCTGTTCGATCATTTTCTTAACATAGTCGAGATACTCATTAACTTTGCGCTCATAGCCGATATCCGTAGGCTTGTAATATTGCCTGCCGATTGTCTTATCGGTCATATACTGCTGGCCGGTGATGTGTCCCGGGAAGTCATGAGGATACTTGTATCCAACGCTGTAACCGAGCTCTTCCATGCCCTTTGCGGGAGCATTACGAAGATGCATGGGAACCACACCCGTATCGCTGTTCTGAACGTCTCTTAAGGCATCTCCAACAGCAAGGTAGGAAGCATTGGACTTAGGTGATGTAGCGACCATGATGGCGGCTTCCGCAAGCGGAATCCTTGCCTCAGGCATACCTACCGCCCTCGCGCATTCATAAGCGGCCACAGCCACCAGAAGCGCATTGGGATTAGCCATTCCGACATCTTCGGATGCACAGATCATTATTCTCCTTGCAAGGAATTCGATGTCCTCACCGGCTGCCAGAGCCCTTGCTAAATAGAGCACGGCGGCATTGGGATCTGAGCCTCTCATGGACTTGATCATGGCACTTATATTGTCGTAATGGTATTCGCCGTCCTTATCAAATAAGACGGTCTTGGTCTGAATGCACTCCTTCATTACCTCATCGGTTATGACAATTGAACCGTCAGCTGAAGGCGGAGTTGTGATAACTGCAAGTTCAATGCTGTTTAAAGCCGTTCTGGCGTCGCCGTTAGAGGTCTCTGCGATCTTAACGAGAGTCTCGTCAGAGATCTTCACATCCATCGTGCCAAAGCCCCTGTCCTTGTCGGATATGGCATTCTTAAGGATCTTAACGATGTCCTTTGCTTCAAGGGGCTTTAACTGGCAGACCGTAGATCTGGATACAAGAGCCTTGTTTACCTCAAAGAACGGGTTCTCTGTAGTAGCTCCGATAAGAATGACCGTTCCGTCTTCAACGAACGGCAAAAGCGCATCCTGCTGAAGCTTATTGAACCTGTGGATCTCATCGATGAAAAGAACAGTTTTGCGGCCTTCGGAAAGGAGCGGATTAGAAGCGTCCGATACGATCTTCTTAATGTCTGAAACGCCCGCAGTTACTGCGTTCAGCTGTTCAAACCTCGAGCTTGTCGTATTGGCGATAACCCTTGCCAGAGCAGTTTTTCCGACTCCCGGAGGACCAAACAAAATGATCGAAGACAGTCTGTCTGCCTCGATCATTCGTCTGAGCATTTTTCCTTTGCCGATTATGTGCTCCTGACCCGCATAGTCATCCAACGTCTGCGGAGACATTCTGTATGCTAACGGTTTACTGTTATCCATAGGTCAGGTGCTTCAAGCTGTAAAGCCTGGTAATTAAACGATATCAGGATATACGGGATACTTATCAGTAAGAGCCTTAACTCTCTTGATAGATTCTTCCTTCTTGTTATCGTAATCGAAGATGCAGTCAGCAATAATCTTTGCAACTTCAACGAAGTCTTCTTCCTTGAAGCCTCTTGCTGTAGCAGCAGGAGTACCGATACGTACGCCGGAAGTTACTGTCGGCTTCTCGGGATCGAAAGGAATAGTATTCTTGTTAGCTGTGATATTAACATCATCCAAACGCTCCTGGAGCATAGCGCCTGTAACGCCTGTGCCTCTTAAGTCGATGAGCATGAGGTGATTGTCTGTACCGCCGGATACGAGGTTAACGCCTCTTGCAAGAAGTGCCTCGCTCATAGCCTTGGCATTCTTTACGATCTGCTCTGCATAAGCTCTGAACTCAGGTGAAAGAGCTTCCTTGAAAGCAACAGCCTTAGCAGCGATGATGTGCATGAGAGGGCCGCCCTGCTGGCCGGGGAATACTGCGGAATTGATCTTCTTAGCATATTCCTCTTTGCACATGATGATACCGCCACGGGGTCCTCTAAGTGTCTTGTGAGTTGTTGTTGTTACGAAATCTGCATACGGAACCGGATTAGGGTGAAGTCCTGCAGCAACGAGACCGGCGATGTGAGCCATATCAACGAAGAGGTAAGCGCCAACCTCGTCAGCGATCTCTCTGAACTTCTTGAAATCAATGATCCTGGGGTAAGCAGAAGCGCCTGCTACGATAACCTTAGGCTTGCACTCGAGAGCCTTAGCTCTGATCGCATCATAGTCGAGCATCTGTGTCTTCTCGTCTACCTGGTAGAACTCAGAATGATATGTTCTGCCGGAAACGTTGATCTTCATACCGTGTGTTAAGTGACCACCGTGTGAAAGGTCAAGACCGAGGATAGTATCACCGGGTTCAAGGATAGCAAAGTAAACTGCTGTGTTAGCCTGTGCACCGGAGTGGGGCTGTACGTTAACGTGCTCAGCGCCGAAAAGCTGCTTAGCTCTGTCGATAGCGAGCTGCTCTACGATGTCCACATACTCGCATCCGCCGTAATAACGCTTTCCCGGGTAACCCTCAGCGTACTTATTTGTCAAAGGAGAACCTGCAGCTTCGAGTACTGCCTCAGAAACCATGTTCTCGGATGCGATAAGCTCGATCTTGTTTCTCTGACGTCCGATCTCCTGCATTATTGCGGAATAGACTTCAGAATCCTCAGCCTTAATGTGGTCGTACATATATATTCCTCCTCAAGGGTAATAATCAACGCGTAATATTTTATTATAAGGGTCAAGTTCAATCAAGCCGAAAAAGGATATAAAGAAGTGTATTTCGTGCATAGATTTTAACTATAACAAGCGGCGTTTTTAGTTAAAAATCACTTCGGGGCAAAAAGCCTCTCCAAAACCTGATCTCAGATCTTGTAGATCTCGTCAGCTGAAGGAGCAGGCATAGGTCTTACTACACCATCAAGTCCGATGGTCTTTGCGCCCTCTGAAGCTTCGGTAAATTCACCGATGACGGTAGCCTTTATGCCTTCTTTTTCCAGAGCAGCGATAACCTTGTCAGGCTCAGATGAAGCGATCATGAGCGCACCTGATGAGATAAGCCTGTAAGGATCAAGCTCTAAGGCCTCACAGATCGCCTTTGAGCAGTCAGTGAAAGGCACGAGACGCCTGTCCAGAGTAACTCCTGTCTTTGAGAAGTCAGCCATCTCGAAAGCTGCACCCTCTACACCGCCCTCAGTGACGTCATGCATAAGGTTAACGCATGATCTTGGGAAACCTTCAAACGTCGTTGAAGTATCTGAAGACGGAAGCTTTCCAAGGATGGTACCCTCTTTAACAACAGAAATTAGCTCACCGTAAGTCCTGGCTTCGGCTATATATTCAGAAGGAATCTTCCCTTCGAGCTTACCGCTGTGTTCGTTTGCTGCGATAAAGCTGCCTTCGATAGCGGCAGTCTTGGTAATAATGAGCTTGTCACCGGGTTTTGCATGGCCCAAAGGTACTGGTGTTCCCTTCTCGACAACACCGAAAGCCGTTGAGATAACAACAAAACGGTTAACGCAGTCGGATACTTCAGTATGTCCGCCTACGATATCAACGCCAAGCCTTCTTGCCTCGCGGCTTGCCTGGTCAACTATTGAGACGATCTCGTCTTCCTCAGCAGAAGGCGGAGCGATAATGACGATAAGAATGCCCGTGGGCTGGATACCGCATGCGGCAATATCATTGCAGGATACGTGAATTGCAAGCGTACCTGACTCACTTCCACCCGCTGTAATAGGGTCTGATGAAGTAACGAGAAGATTCTCGCCGGTCTTAAGCCATGCGCAGTCAGCGCCGATTCCTGCTCCGGAAACGGTCTTGCTGGACAACTGAGGCAGTCTTGAAAGGACAAGAGACTCAAGCTGCTCGTCTGTAAGCTTTCCGATTCTCAATTCCGACTCCTGCTCCCCTGTCAGTCAAAGGGGTTGATAACAATATCTTCTGTTCCTGCAACGCCTGCTTCAACAAGCATTTCGATATCAAGGTCTTTTTCTGCCTCGATTATATCCTCAGGATGCGGGTGTGTCTTGGGGTGTTTTGCAACAAATACCGTGCAGCAGTCCTCATAAGGAAGGATAGATGTCTCAAAAGCTCCGATATCTCTGGAGATATCGCATGTAGCCTGCTTATCAAGACCGATGAGAGGTCTTAAGATAGGCATCTTAACAACTTCGTTCGTAGCTGCGATGGCTTCCATGGTCTGGGAAGCAACCTGGCCTAAGCTCTCGCCAGTGATAAGGCACTTGCAGTCGTTCTTCTGAGCAAGGCGCTCAGCGATCTGGAGCATTACACGGCGCATGGTTACGGTAAGCATGTCCTGCGGAGAATGCTTGTAAAGATCTAACTGGATCTGAGTGAAGTTTACGACATGAAGAGTCATGCGTCCGGAATATCCGGAAACGATCTTGGCAAGGTCAATGACCTTCTGCTTTGCAAGGTCGCTCGTATAAGGATATGAATGGAAATATACGGCATCAAGAGGCATACCGCGGGAAGCCATCATGAAGCCTGCAACAGGGCTGTCGATGCCGCCTGACAAAAGGAGCATACCCTTTGCGCATGTACCGACAGGAAGGCCTCTGTGAGCCATCATCTTGCCGGAATAGATATAGTTCGATTCACGGATCTCAACATTTAAGATGAAGTCGGGATTCTTGACCTTTACTGAGAGGTTCGGGAACTTCTGAAGGATCTGGTATCCGAGTTCTTCACAGATCTCGGGAGATGTCATGGGGAAAGTCTTATTTCCTCTCTTGCTCTCAACCTTGAAGGTCTTAAAGTCAGGATTATTCTCAATGAGCTCTTCTACGCAGATAAATGCGTTCTCCTTAACGGATTCGAAATCACCTTCAAACTTTCTTGCAAGGCTTACAGATACAATACCGAAGACCTGGCATACGGCCTTCATGATATCCTGTGCAGCTGACATGCTCTGGAAGTTCGGATTATCCTCTTCCTTGGGCTCGATCCAGATCCTGCTCTGGCTCTGATATATCTTCAGGTCACCGAATTTCTTAAGCCTGTACTTAAGGTTCATCTTGAGCTGGATCTCAAAAGAACCCCTGTTAAGGCCTTTGAGGGTTATCTCACCCATTCTTGCCAAAAGGACATTTGCCATATCTGTCTCCTCACCTCAAAAGAAATTGTTCGTAGATCATGTCAACACATTTAATAAACTCTTTAGCTTCTTCCATCGTATTATGTCTCGAAAAGCTTAGTCTTACAGCGTTTGCGGCAGTCTTTCTGTCGACGCCCATCTCAAGAAGGACATATGAGACCTTCTTCTGCTTGGCAGAACATGCAGATACCGTCGAAACATATATATCGTAGATCTCAAGACAATGAAGCATCGTCTCGGATTCAAAGCCTTCAAATGATACATTCAGCACATAAGGAAGCGCATCATCGGGAGATAAGATCTTAGCGCCCCGGTCTGACAGTTCCTTACGGAGATAAGCATTGACCTCACCGATCTTTTCGCGCGATTCATCAATGCCGGCAGTGACTTCCTTCAAAGCAGCAAGGAAAGCGCCTGCAAGAACAGGGCTCTGTGTGCCTGAACGCATTCCGTCCTGCTGTCCGCCGCCAAGGATAAGAGGATCGATCCTGACTCCTTTCCTGACGTAGAGCACTCCGTTTCCTTTGATCGAATGGATCTTGTGGCCGGAGAAAGAACACATATCAGCACCAAGCTTTGAAAGATCCAAAGGCATTTTTCCCAATGCCTGGACGCAGTCGAGATATATAGCTGTTGAAGGAGATGCTGCCTTTATCCTTTTCGAGATCAACTCGAAAGGAAGGACTGAACCTGTCTCGTTATTAACCAATGTGAAGCATGCGAGAGCAACATCACCTTTGCCAAGTTCTTCTTCAAGGCTCTCAATGGTGGGCTTTCCGTCCATTCCGACCTTAAGGTATCTGATCTCATAGCCGAGCTTGGAAAGATATTCCAGGCACTCCAAAGTCGCCTTGTGCTCGGTCTTCGTTGAGATAACGGCATTGCCTGCTCTCTTGTTGCGGCTCATGTAACCCTTGATAGCCGTATTGGCACTTTCAGTTGCGCATGAAGTAAAGAAGATCTCTTCAGGCTTAGCTCCAAGGAGCTGAGCTGTCTCCCTCCTAATGCCTTCGTATAGTTCAACAGCCCTGTTTCCAAGCTTATGAAGAGCACCGGGATTAGCAGAAACTGCATCTTCGGTAAGCTCTTGTAACTTGGCTCTTACAGAGTCTGATACAAAGGTTGTCGCACTGTTATCAAAATAGATCATGATCCGCCTCGCATAAAATGACGTAAGTATTATATATTAGCGGGGCTTTTAA